>NZ_BAAGSM010000038.1:0-23026 GCF_054782435.1 Nocardia thraciensis | reverse complement strand
CGCCAACATCGCCCCACCCGGCAACCGCTCCATCAACGCACCCCGCGCCCGCACCAACCGCACCCCATCCTCGAGGGACAACACCCCCGCCACATGCGCCGCAGCGAACTCACCCACCGAATGCCCCACCAACACATCCGGCCGCACCCCCCACGACTCCAACAACCGAAACAACCCCACCTCCACCGCGAACAACGCCACCTGCGCATTCCCCGTCGCATCCAAATCCGTACCCGAACCGAACAACCACCCCGGATCACAAACCCCACCCACCACCTCAGCAAACACCGGAAAAACCCCGAACAACTCCCGCCCCATCCCCGACCACTGCGCACCCTGACCCGAAAAAACAAACACCGACTTACCCGAACGCACCCGCACCGGCTCAGAAACGTCTCCGTGTTCTTCTTCGCCACCGACGTAGACCACCGACCGCCACGGCAACTGCGCCCGGGTGGACACCAGCGACCAGCCGACGTCCACAGCGGTGGCATCAGGATTGTTCTCCACCCATTTCCGTAACCGCTCACCCTGCGCCACAACAGCTTCCGCCGACCGCCCCGACACCAGCCACGGCACCACCGGCAGCCGCGCCCCGGACGAGCGGGACGTCCCCGTCACCGCACTCTCACTACTTCCGCGCCAAGACAGGGTTTGCGCTGGTGGTTCTTCGAGTATCACGTGCGCGTTGGTACCACTGATCCCGAACGACGACACCCCCGCACGACGAGGCCGCCCCACCACCCGCACCCACGGCTGCTGCTCAACCAACAACCGCACATCCCCAGCAGACCAATCCACATGAGAACTCGGCGCATCCACATGCAGTGTGCGGGGCAGAATCCCGTGGCGCATCGCCTCGATCACCTTGATCACCCCAGCAACACCCGCCGCCGCCTGCGTATGACCCATATTCGACTTCACCGACCCCAACCACAACCCACGATCACGGTCACGGCCATACGCCGCCAACAACGCCTGCGCCTCGATCGGATCACCCAACGGAGTCCCCGTCCCGTGGCCCTCCACCGCATCCACGTCACCGGGAGCCAGACTCGCGTTCTCCAGTGCCGCCCGAATCACCCGCACCTGCGACGGACCATTCGGCGCCGTCAAACCATTCGACGCACCATCCTGATTCACCGCCGAACCCCGCACCACACCCAACACCCGACGACCCGCAGCCACCGCATCCGACAACCGCTCCAACACCACCAAACCCGCACCCTCACCCCACGAAACACCATCAGCCCCATCAGCAAACGACTTACACCGACCATCCGCGGACAGCGCCTGCTGCCGGGAGAATTCCACGAACAGCCACGGCGTGGCCATCACCGTGACCCCACCGGCCAGCGCCAAGTCGCATTCCCGGGCCCGCAACGCCTGGCACGCCTGATGAATCGCCACCAACGACGACGAACACGCGGTATCCACCGACACCGCCGGACCCTCCAGCCCGAGAACGTATGCGAGCCTTCCCGAGACCAAGGACCCGGCGCCGCCGATGCCCGCGTAGTCGTGATGCATGACCCCGGCGAATACGCCGGTGTTCGTACCTCTCAGGGCGGTCGGGTCGATACCGGCCCGCTCCAGCGCTTCCCACGCCACCTCCAGCAGGATGCGCTGCTGGGGGTCGGCGACGGTGGCCTCTCTCGGCGAGATGCCGAAGAAACCCGCGTCGAACTCACCCGCGTCGTAGAGGAAACCGCCGCGCCGGGTGAACGATTTACCGCTCCGCCCCGGGACGGGGTCGTACAGGTCGGCGGGCCAGCCTCGATCACCGGGGAACTCACCCACGACGTCGCGCCCGGTGGTCACCATCTCCCAGAAGCTGTCGGGGGAATCGACCCCGCCGGGAAAGCGACATCCCGTGCCGACGATGGCGATCGGTTCCGCGCCGCGGCCGTGCAGGTCCGAAAGTTCCTGCCGGAGCCGAGCGTTCTCCTTCGCCGCCACCCGAAGTGCGTGCAGCAGTTCGTCGTTCGAGGTCATGCTCGCTCCCGTTCCGGACGACCGCGAGTAGCCAGCACGTGCCGCACCAGTTCACTCGAATCCATCTCGTCGATCGCCGATTCGACTGCCGTGGTGGTCTGATCCGGCGCGTGCTCGGTGGTCTCGGCCAAGCGCAGCAGCGCGTCGAGCAACCCGCTGCCGCGCAGTGCGGCGACCGGAATGGTGGCCACTCTGCGTCGGATCTCGGCCTCGTCCGGGGCGGTCGGCGCCGGAGCGTCGCCGCCGAATCCGAGGCCGTCGAGGAGCCGGTCCGACAGCCTCGTGACCGTCGGGTAGTCGAAGATCTCGGCGATGCCGACCGTGAGCCCGGTCGCGGCCTGCACCTTGTTGCGGAGTTCGATCGCCGCCAGGGAATCGAAACCGAGGTCGCTGAACGCGGTCTCCGGATCGATCTCCGCCGCCGACGCGAATCCGAGCACCTCCGCGACCAGGCGACGCAATTCCGCGAGCAGGTGCTCGCCCCGCTGCTCGGGCGGCAGTGCGGCGAGCGCGTCGCGGCCCGCCGCCGCGGGTGCGTCGGACGCACGACCGCGCGCGGTGGCGGGCGCCAGTCCACGCAACAAGGCGGGCGGTTCGAACGCCTCGCGGCGCAGAACGCCGCGATCCAGCCGGACGGGCACGGCTATCGCCTCGGATCCGGTGACGCCGATATCGAACAGCCGCAAGGCCGTATCCCGGGCCAAGGGGAGCACACCGGTGCGGCGCAGCCGCCGCATTCCGGTGTCGGTCACGTCGAGCCCCATCAGGGCGTCCTCCCACGGCCCCCAGGCGAGCGATGTCGCCGCCACGCCCCGAGCCCGGCGGTGCGCGGCGAGCGCGTCGAGGAAGACGTTGCCCGCGGCGTACCCGCCCTGGCCGGTGGCAAGGATCAGTCCGCCCACCGAGGAGAACAGCGCGAAGAGTTCGATGTTCTTGTCCGCGGTGAGTTCGTGCAGGTTCCAGGCTCCGTCGACCTTCGCCGAGAACACCCGATCCAGGTGTTCCGCGGTGAGGGAGCCGATGACACCGGCATCGAAGACGCCCGCGGTATGCACGACACCGGC
This sequence comes from Nocardia thraciensis, assembly GCF_054782435.1. Classification (NCBI taxonomy): domain Bacteria; kingdom Bacillati; phylum Actinomycetota; class Actinomycetes; order Mycobacteriales; family Nocardiaceae; genus Nocardia; species Nocardia thraciensis. Next base: position 19,967 of record NZ_BAAGSM010000038.1, on the reverse strand, counting down.
CAGCGGAGCGTCGACGGGGATGCCGTCCAGCACGCGCCGTACCGCCGCCCGATCGGCGACATCGCAGGCCACCACCTCGACCGCGGCGCCGAGATCGGTCAACCGCGTGCGCAACTCGTTCGCTCCGGGCGCCGCGGCGCCGCGGCGGGCCACCAGCGTCAGATGCCGGGCGCCGTGGTTACGGACCAGGTGTTCGGCCACCCACGCGCCGAGTACCCCGGTGCCGCCGGTGACGAGAATCGTTCCCGCGGAGCAGATTCGGTCCAGATCGGCCACGGGCTCGTGCTCGGTCGCCGACGCCAGCCGAGGCACGAGGTACCGGTCCCCGCGGACCGCGAGTTCGGGCTCCGCGGTCGCGATCAGCGCGCCGATGGGGGCATCGGTTCCGGGATCGACGTCGGCCAACAGAATTCGGCCGGGTTGTTCGGCCTGTGCCGATCGGACCAGGCCCCAGACGGCCGCCGCCGCGAGATCGGTGACATCCGCACCCGGCAGCGCGACCGCTCCCTCGGTGAGCACCAGCAACCGGCTGTCGGCGAATCGCTCCTCACTCGCGAATGTCTGGAGGATGCCGAGCACTCGCCCGGTGGTCTCCCGCACCCGCTCCGGCAGCGCGCCGGATCCGCCATGGCAGCGCAACACCACGACGGGGGGAACGTCGCCGGATGCCGTGACCGCCTCCCACGTCGCCCACCGCGCACCGTCGTCGCTACCCGGCCGCACCGTGCGCCATTCGATGCGAAACAGTGAATTGCCTTCGGGGGCAGCGATATTGATCTGATCGGGCGACATCGGGCGACCCAGCACCCGGCGCGCGGTGAGCACCGGCCCTCCCGCCTCGTCGGCGACCGCGACCGATAGTGCCGCGGCACCTTCGGGTGTCAGCCGAACCCGGACCGTCGTGGCACCGGTGGCCCGCAGCGCGACATCCTGCCAGGCGAACGGCAGCACCGTGGACTCGTCCTCGGCGGCCAGCAGAGCGGCGTGCAGGGCGGCGTCCAGCAGCGCCGGATGTATCCCGTATCCCTCGGGATCGGCCACGCCGGAGGGCAGGACGACCTCGGCGAATATCGAGGATCCCGACAACCACAGCCCACGCACTCCGCGGAACGCGGGCCCGTAGCCGTAACCCCGGTCAGCCAGCCGATCGTAGGCCGCGGCGACGTCCACCACGGTCGCGTCGGGTGGCGGCCAGGCGTCGAAGTCCACGGCGGGCCCCGGCGATTCCGCCGCGCCCAGGACGGCTTCGGCATGCAGCGTCCAAGCCGAGCGTTCCTCGACGCCGTCCGGGCGGGAATACACCGCGACCGCGCGGTCGCCGCCCTCCGGGTCGGCGCCCCCGACCGCCACCTGCACCGCGACCCCGCCGCTCTCGGGTATCACGAGCGGAGTCCGAATAGTCATCTCCCGCACTGCCGCACAGCCGGATTCGTCGGCCGCCCGCAGCACCAATTCGGCGAATCCGGCGCCCGGCAGCAGCGCGGAGCCGAACACCCGGTGATCGGCCAGCCACGGGTGCGAGGCCAGCGACAACCGCCCGGTCAGCACGACCCCGCCGGATGCCGGAGTGTCCAGCACGGTGCCGGTCAGCGGATGCCCAGATGTGGTGAGGCCCGCGCCCGCGACATCGTTGCCGCCGCCGGCGATCCAGTACCGTTGCCGCCGGAACGGGTAGTGCGGCAGGTCGATTCGGCGCGCGCGGGTGCCGCGGAAGTACCGCGCCCAGTCGACAGTGCCGCCCGTCTCGTGGAGTACGCCCAGCCCGGCGACCAGCGACCGCACCTCCTCCGCGCCGCGCAGCAAAGGGATCGGTTCGACGCGATCACCCGTGGCGGCGATCATGGTGGTCAACGCCGTTCCCGGCCCTACCTCCACGAAATGCGTGCCACCGCTCGCCGCCGCGGTGGTCACCGCCGCACCGAAGCGCACCGCCTGCCGCAGGTTCCGTCGCCAATAGCCCGGCGTCCCGAAGTCGCGATCGGCGAGATCGCCGGTGACGGCGGAGACGATCCGCGACGGCGCCGCGACGGCGATATTCGCGATCTCCGCGGTGAACTCGTCGAGGATCGGATCCATCGCGGCGGAATGGAACGCATGCGATACGGGCAGCGCGCGCACCCGCCCACCTCGTCGCCTCAGCTGCTCGGACACCGCGGCCAAGGCATCGGAGGGGCCCGACAGCACGACGGCGTCGCGTCCGTTCACCGCGGCGATCTCTATCTCGTCCGGGAGCAGGGGAATCAGCTCGGGCTCGTCGATCGAGACGGCGAGCATGCCGCCGCCCGCCGGGACCGTCCGCATCCATCGGGCCCGGGCGGCAACGACTCGCGCGGCATCCTCCAGTGACAGCACGCCGTCGGCACACGCTGCCGCGAGTTCACCGACCGAGTGGCCGAGCACCAGGTCGGGCCGCACCTCCCAGGACGCCAGCAGGTCGAACAGCGCGACCTCGACCGCGAACAGACCGATCTGCGCGACAGCGGTATCCGCCACGGCGTTCTCGTCTTTGCCCCACAGCACCGGCAGCAGCGAAGCAGACAACCGCTCCGACACGGCGTCGACGGCATCGTCGAAGGTCCGGCGGAAAACCCCGAAGGCCGAATACAACTCGCGTCCCATGCCGAGCCGCTGCGAACCCTGTCCCGGAAAAACGAAGACCGTCCGCCCGCCGACCGCCCGCCGCACGGTCAGATCGGGCAATCGCGCGAGCAACTCGTCGCGATCGGAGCCCACCACGACCGCCCGATGGTCCAGAGCGGCTCGATCGGCAAGTGACACACCGATATCCGCGGCGTCCAGGTCGGGGTTCGCCCGTACCTGTTCTCGAATCCGGTCGGCCTGGGTGTACACCGCATCGGCCGTCCGCCCGGCGAACACCCACGGAACGAGCACCGGATCGGGCTCTGCGACTTCCGGTTCCGGCTGCGCGGGCGGCTCCTCGACGATCACGTGCGCGTTGGTTCCGCTGATCCCGAACGACGAGACCCCGGCGCGCCGTGGACGCGTGCCGCCCGCCCAGGGCCGCGCTTCGGTGAGCAGCCGGACCGTGCCCGCCGACCAGTCCACATGCGAGTTGGGGGAATCGACGTGCAGCGTGGCCGGGAGAACGCCATGTCGCATCGCCTGGGCCATCTTGAGCACGCCGGTGATTCCCGCCGCGGCCTGGGTGTGTCCGATATTCGATTTCACCGATCCCAGCCACAGCGGGGTCTCGCGGTCTCGGCCGTACACCGACATCAGCGCACGCGCCTCGATCGGGTCGCCCAGCACGGTGCCGGTGCCGTGTCCTTCGACCGCGTCGATATCGGCGGCGGCGAGGCCGGCGTTCGCCAGCGCCGCTCGGATCACTCGCTCCTGCGCCGGACCGTTCGGCGCGGTCAACCCGTTGCTGGCGCCGTCCTGGTTCACCGCAGACCCGCGGATAACGGCCAGTATTCGACGACCGTTGCGGCGCGCGTCGGACAGCCGTTCCGCGACGACGACCGCCACTCCTTCCGACCAGCCGACGCCGTCGGCGGCCGCGGCGAACGATTTGCACCGCCCGTCCGGCGCCAGGCCCCGCTGCCGAGACATCTCGACGAACACCGCGGGCGTGGCCATCACGGTCACCCCACCCACCAGCGCCAGCCCGCATTCCCGCGCCCGCAGCGCCGCCGCCGCTTGATGCAGGGCAACCAGCGACGAGGAACAGGCCGTATCGATCGTGACCGCCGGACCGGTGAGTCCGAGCGCGTACGCCACCCGGCCGGTCACCACCGAGCCGAGCTGATTGCGGTGCCCGTAGTCGTGGTACATCACTCCGGCGAAGACACCGGTGTCGCTACCGCGCACCGACAGCGGATCGATTCGCGCGTCCTCGAGCGCCTCCCACGAACTTTCCAACAGCTGCCGCTGCTGCGGATCGATAGCGGCCGCCTCGCGCGGGCTGATCCCGAAGAACGCGGGATCGAAATCGCCCGCGTCATATAGGAATCCACCCGCGCGCACCGACGAACGGCCCACGGCTTCCGGATTCGGATCGTACAGATCCGTGCTCCACCCGCGATCCCGCGGGAAGTCACCGATGGCGTCGCGTCCCGCGGACACCAGATCCCACAGCTCCTCGCGCGAGCGCACCCCACCCGGGAGGCGACAGGCCGCGCCGACGAGCGCGATGGGTTCGGTGGCCGCGGCGACCAGATGCGCGTTCCGATCCCGCAGTGCCTCGAGTTCCAGCGCCGCGCGACGCAGCGCCTCCGTCATCCGGTCGTCCGGTCGTGTCACGAGGCACCCTCGCTATCCGTCTCGCCGAGAACCAATCGAATAAGGCTGTCGGAATCCATGTCTCGGATGCGGTCGGCCCGGTCGGCGCCCCCTGCCTCGGCCGGGCCGGTACCGGCGAGGTCGAGCAACGTGTCCAGCAGGCCCGCACTGCGCAGTCGCTGCACGGGTATCGCGGCGATGGCGGCCCTGATCCGTTCGTCCTCGGACACGACCGAATCGGCGGGAGCCTCGGCGAAATGCGCCGCGAGATACTCGCCGATCGCCTGCGGGGTCGGGTAGTCGAAGACGACCGTCGCGGGGAGTTCCACACCGGCCGCCGTCCGGATCCGGTTGCGGAATTCGATGGCGCCGAGGGAATCGAATCCCAGCTCCTGAAACGGGCGGTCCGGCGGTATCGCGTCGGGGCCGGAATGTCCCAGGACGGCCGCGGCGGATCCGCGGATCAATTCCATGATCCGCACGCGGCGCTGCTCCGGCGGCAAGGCCCCGAGGTCGACGGTGCGGGTCCGTGTTCCCGATCCGCCCGCCCGGCGGCGCGTCGGCGCGAGGGCGCTCAAGATCGCCGGGAGCGGCCGGTCCGGCTCGGCGGCGGCCAGTCGCAACCGGACCGGGACCACCAGGGCCGTCGCCGATCGCAACGCGGCATCGAAGGCAGCCAACGCCGAGGCCCGGGTGAGGTCGCCGATCCCGCTTCGGGCCGTGCGCCGCCGGGCGGTCTCGTCGAGGCGGGCGGTCATACCGTCCGTCCCGGCCCACGGACCCCAGGCCAAGGACACGCCCGGCAGACCCAGTGCCCTGCGATAGGCGGCCAGCGCGTCCAGGTAGGTGTTCGCGGCGGCGTAGTTGCCCTGTCCCGGCGCCCCGAATACGCCTGCGGCCGAGGAGAACAGCACGAACAGCGACAGCTCGTGGGCACGGGTGGCACGGTGCAGATGCCAGGCGCCGTCGACCTTCGGGCCCAGCACCCCCGCGAGTCGTTCCGGGGTCAGCGCGCTCACGACCCCGTCGTCCAGCACTCCGGCGGCATGGACGACGCCGCTCAGTCGACCGTCGGCGGTGACGGCCCTGACCAGGCCGTCCACGGCAGCGGAGTCGGTGACGTCGCAGCATTCGATCCGCACCCGGGCACCGGCGGCGGCCAGTTCGGCGGCCAGCGCCTCCGCGCCGGGCGCCCGGTCACCGCCGCGGCTCGTCAGCACCAGGTCACGGACGCCGTGGCTGGCGACCAGATGGCGGGCCACGGCCGCGCCGAGCACACCGGTCCCGCCTGTGATCAGGACCGTACCGTCGGCGATCGGCGATCCGGCCGCGTCGACGCCGCCGATCGCGCTCATCCCTGCCGGGCTCGTCCGCACCAGGCGCGGTACCCGAATCTCCGTCTCCCGCACCAGCAGTTGCGGTTCGCCCGCGCCGACGAGGCGGGCGAGCAGGTCGTCGTCGACCGCGGTATCGATGTCCGCGAGGACGAACCGCCCGGGCTCCTCGTTCTGCGCCGACCGGACCAGGCCGTGGAGCGCGGCGCCGACCGGGTCGGTGACCTCGTGTTCGGTCGCCGCGACCGCGCCGCCGGTGACGATGACGACCCGAGTGCGCGCATAGCGCGGATCGGCGATCACGTCCTGCAGCGTCCGTAGCAGCGCCGTGGTGGCCGCGCGCACCGCACCCGGTTGATCCGATTCCGTTGCCTCGCCGCGGAATTCGTAGACCAGGACCTCGGGTACGCGCGTATCGGGCGCGATCGTGGACCACCGAGCCCAGGTCACCGGCGTCGCGCGGGTCTCGGCGAGCGGCTGCCAGTCGACGGTGTGCAGGACTTGCTCGGGCCCCGGGTCGGTCGCGCCGCGGGCCGCGGGCCGCAGCAGCAGCGATCGCGCCGAGAGCACCGGCAGGCCGGTTTCGTCGAAAAGTTCGACGGTGGCACGATCGCGACCCGCGATCCGTGCCCGCACCGCGGTCGATCCCGTCGACCGGGCGGTCACCCCTTCCCAGACGAACGGCAGCAGCGGCGCGGCGCCCTCCGCCGCTGCGGTCCACGCCAGCGCGTGCAGTACCGCGTCGAGCAGACCCGGGTGGAGCACGAATCGATCAGCGTCCGGGCCGCTGTCGGTCAACGCCGCCTCGACGAACAGTTCGTCGCCACGGGACCAGGCCCGGCGCAGTCCACGGAAGGCGGGGCCGTATTCGTAGCCCGCGGTCCCGAGCCGGTCGTGCAGGCCGTCGACGGCCAGCTCCACCGCCCCCGCCGGTGGCCACATATCGATGCCGGGCACCGCGGATTCGGACGCCTCGGCGAACGATCCCTCGGCGTGACAGGTCCACGTGCCCTTGTCCTCGGGTGCCGCGTAGATCGCGAATCGCCGCGTACCCGTGCCGTCGTCGCCCCGCACCGCGACGTGGACCGCGACGGTGCCGCGTTCGGGGACGACGAGCGGTTCCCGCACTATCAGCTCGTGTACCGCCGCGCACCCCGCCTCGGCGGCGACCGTCAGCGCCAGGTCGGCGAATCCGGTCGCCGGGAACAGGAGTCGTCCGAGGATACGGTGATCGGCCAGCCACGGCTGGTCGGTGAGCGACAGGCGGCCGGTACACCGGAACCCGCCGGTATCCGGCTCCGCGACGAGCGCGGTGAGCACCGGATGCGACAGCGCCGTCAGCCCCGTTCCGGTGCGGCCGACATGGGAGGGCTGGAGCCAGTAATGGTTCCGCTGAAACGCGTAGCTCGGCAGATCGACGTGCCGACCCCCGAATCGGGTGAGCACCCGCGACCAGTCGACCGTCCCGGCGGCGGTCCACAGCCGGGCCAGCCCGGTCAGCAGCGACCGCGTCTCCCCCTCTCTCCGCCGCAGCAGCGCCACGACGGTACCGCTGGAATCCGTTGCCCGGTCCGCGATTTCCGCGACCATCGCCGCCGCCGTGCCGCCGGGTCCGATCTCGACGAATCGGGTGCCGCCCGCGGTCGCCGCCGAGGTGACGGCGTCGGCGAAACGCACTGTCGCACGGACCTGCCGCACCCAATACCGCGGATCGGTGAACAGCGCCGACTCGATGCGACCGGTAACCGTGGACACCATGGTCAGTTCCGGTGTCCGCCAGTCCAATTCGGCACACACGGCACCCAACTCGTCGAGTACGGGTTCCATCAGCTCGGAGTGGAAGGCGTGCGACACCCGCAGACGGCGGCAGCGGCGGTCGCGCCACCGCCGCTCGAGGTCGGCGATTCCGTCCCCCGGACCCGAGAGCACCACCGACTCCGGCCCGTTCACGGCCGCGATCGATACCCCTGCGGGCAGGTCCGCGACCGCGTCGGCCCCCAGATCGACCGCCAGCATGGCGCCGCCCGATGGGAGTTCGGCCATCAATCGTCCGCGGGCACGAACCAGTCGAACCGCATCGGGCAGCGACAGCACGCCCGCGACATGCGCGGCGGCGATCTCGCCGATCGAGTGTCCCAGCACCACCTCCGGCGTCACACCCCAGGATTCGAGCAGCCGGAACAGCCCGACCTCGATCGCGAAAATCGCCGTCTGGGTGTTGGCCGTCGCGTCGAGATCGGTGCCGGAATCGAACAACCACTCCGGATCACAGATCTCGCGCACGGTGTCGGCGAAAACCGGGAACGCGTCGAACAATTCCCGCCCCATCGCGGGGTACTGCGCGCCTTGCCCCGGGAACACGAACACCGTCTCGCCCGCCGCCCCGCGCGTACCCTCGAGGCCGGGCAACCGCGCGATCAGTTCGTCACGATCCGCCCCGACGGCGACCGCACGATACTCGAGCGCCGCCCGCCCGGCCAGCGACACGGCGACATCGGCCGCGGTCGGCTCGGGGTGGGCAGCCGCCCAGTCACGCAATCGCTCCACCTGTCCGGCCACCGCGGCGGCCGATCGGCCGGAGATCACCCACGGCACCGCCGACGGCATCGAATCCGGCCGGGCGGCATCGGATTCGGAATCAGGCGCGGCGGGCGCCTCCTCCACGATGACGTGAGCGTTGGTGCCGCTGAGGCCGAACGAGGACACCCCCGCACGCCGCGGCCGGTCCGCCGCGGCCGGCCACTCCCGGGCCTCGCTCAGTAGCTCCACCGCGGCCGAATCCCAATCGACATGCGGGGTGGGAGGATTCGCGTGCAATGTGCGCGGCAGCACCCCGTGTCGCATGGCCTCGACGACCTTGATCACGCCCGCCACACCGGCAGCCGCCAGCGTATGCCCCACATTGGACTTCACCGAACCCAGCCACAGCGGCCGATCCCGACCCTGCCCGTAGGCCGACAGCAACGCCTGCACCTCGATCGGATCGCCGAGCGCGGTACCGGTGCCGTGCCCCTCGACCGCGTCCACGTCCCCGGGCGCCAAGCCCGCGTTCGCCAGTGCCGCTCGGATCACCCGCACCTGCGACGCGCCGTTCGGCGCCGTCATCCCGTTCGACGCACCGTCGGAGTTCACCGCGGAGCCCCGCAGCACGCCCAGCACCCGGCGACCCGCCGCCCGCGCATCCGACAGCCGCTCCAGCACCACCATGCCCGCGCCCTCGGCCCATCCCACGCCGTCGGCCTCGGCCCCGAACGATCGGCACCTGCCGTCGGGCGACAATCCCCGCTGTCGGGAGAACTCGGTAAACAGGATCGTCACGTTGTGCACGGTGATACCACCGGCGAGTGCGAGTGCGCACTCACCGGCCCGCAAGGCCTGGCACGCTTGATGCATAGCCACCAGTGACGACGAGCACGCGGTGTCCACCGACACCGCCGGGCCCTCCAAACCCAGCGAATACGCCACTCGCCCCGAAACCACGCTGGCGAGCGTCCCGGACAGGCGATACCCCTCGAGTTCGTGATCGTTCTGCACGCCGTAGACGCAGCCGCCGACTCCGGTGAACACGCCGGTATCGGTGCCACGCAACGACAGCGGGTCGATCCGGGCGTCCTCGAGCGCCTCCCACGCCACCTCGAGCAGAATCCGCTGCTGCGGATCCATGGCCGTCGCCTCACGCGGACCGATTCCGAAGAATCCCGCGTCGAATTCGGCGGCGTCGTAGAGGAATCCGGCCGATCGGGCGTAGGTCTTGCGCGGGGCCTGCGGATCCGGATCGAACAGGTCGGCGTCCCAGCCGCGATCGGCCGGGAACTCACCCACCGCGTCGCGCCCCGAGGCCACCAGATCCCACAGCTCGTCTCGCGACGCCACCCCGCCCGGGAAGCGGCACCCCACGCCCACGATCGCTATCGGACCGTGCTGCTCGTCGTACTGCTTGAGCCGTCGGCGCGCGGTCTGCAGTTCGAGGGTCAGCCGCTTGAGGTAGTCCAGGGTCTTGGCATCGCGATCCATCTACTTCAGCTCCTCGTCGATGAGCTCGAACATCTCGTCGATGTCGGCCCCCTCGATCGAATCCGCCGAAATACCCGTCCCCTCGGTGATCCCGGAGTCCTCCAGGTCCCGCAACGCGCGCAGCAACCGCGCGGAGGTCGCCTTGCGCAACTCCCCGTCGGACGATCGCTCCCGCAGCGTCGCCAAGGTCCGGTCCAGCACCGCCAGCACGTCGTCGGCGTCGTCGCCGCTGTGTCCGAGGTGTTCGAGCAGATGGTCGGCGATGGCGCCCGGGGTCGGGTGATCGAAGATGGTCGCGGCCGGAATCTGCAGTCCTGTCGCGGACTTGAGCCGATTGCGCAACTCCATCGAGGTCAGCGAATCCAATCCCTGGTCCCGGAAGTTCACCTCGAGCTCGACCCGCTCGGGGCGGTGGTGACCGAGCACAGCAGCGATCTGTGTGCGCACCAGTTCCCGTACGCGCTTGCGCTGCTGGTCCGCGGACAACCCGGACAGGTCCAGGGCCGCCTGGACCGACGGCGCTGCCGTGGCATCGGGACGGCTGCCGGACAGTTCGCGCAACATCGGCGGCAGATCGGTCACCGACGCGGCCTCCCGCAGCGCGGCCTGATCGAATTGCGCGGCAAGCACTGTGGGGCCGGGCTGGGCCAGTGCCGCGTCGAACAGGGCGATCCCGGTCTCGGTGGACAGCGGGCGCATACCGCTGCGCGCGATCCGGGCGGTCTCGGCGGAACCCAGGGTCCCGGCCATACCGGTTTCGGCCGCCCACAGACCCCACTCGATCGACACCGCGGGCAGCCCCGCCGCCCGGCGATGCTCGGCGAGCGCGTCCAGGAACGCATTCGCCGCCGCGTAATTGGCCTGGCCCGGCGCGCCGAAAACACCCGCGGCCGAAGAGAACAGGACGAACCAGGCCAGGTCGAGCCCGCGGGTCGCCTCGTGCAGATGCCAGGCGCCGATCGCCTTCGGCGCCAGTACGGTGCGCAGCCCCTGCGGGGTCTGCGCGGCCAGCGCCGCGTCGTCCAGCACGCCCGCCGCGTGCAGCACGCCCGTCAGCGGATGATCCGGGTCGACCTCGGCCAGCACCCGTTCGCAGTCCGCACGGTCGCCGATGTCCGCGGCCACGATCCGTACCCGGGCGCCCGCCGCGGTCAACTCTTCCTGCAATTCGCGCGCACCGGGGGCGTCGGGACCGCGCCGACTCACCAGCAGCAGTTGCCGCACCCCGTACGCACCGATCACGTGCCGCGCGAGCACCGCGCCCAAACCACCGGTCCCGCCGGTGATCAGCACCGTACCGAGCGGATCCGGCCGCGCCGGAACCGTCAGCACGACCTTGCCCGTATGCCGCGCCTGAGCGACGAATCGGAACGCCTCGCCGACCTGCCGCACGTCACGGGTGGTCACCGGCAGCGGCGGCAGCGCGCCGGACTCGAACAGCTCACCGAGCACATCCCACATCTCGGCGATCCGGGCGGGCGGCACGTCGTTCAGATCGATTGCCCGATACCGCACCCCCGCGTACTCCGCGGCGACGTCGTCCGGCACCCGTATATCGGTCTTGCCCATTTCGACGAACCAACCGCCGGACGGCAGCAGGCGCAGCCCGGCGTCGACGAAATCGCCTGCCAGCGAATCCAATACGACGTCCATACCGGCGCCGCCGGTCGCGGCGCGGAACTGCTCCTCGAAGTCGAGGGTGCGCGAATCGGCGATGCGGTCGGGATCCACACCGGCGGCCCGGACGACCGGCCACTTCGCGCGGCTCGCGGTCGCGTACACCTCGGCGCCCAGATGCCGGGCCAGCGCGACCGCGGCGATGCCGACACCGCCGGCGGCCGCATGGATCAGCAACCGCTGACCGGCCCGCAGGCTCACGGTGTCGACCAGGGCGAGCCAGGCGGTCATGTACACGGTGGGTGCGGCCGCGGCCTGGGGGAACGTCCACCCCGCCGGAATGCGGGTCACCCGACGACGATCGGTCCAGACATCCGAGCCGCCGCTCGGTGCCATTCCCATCACCGCATCGCCCACGGCGAGGTCGGTCACTCCCGGACCGACCTCGAGCACGACCCCGGCGATGTCGGTGACCAGCCTGGGGTCCTCCAGGGTCACAACGCCCAACGCCATCATCACGTCACGGAAGTTCACACTCATCGCCCGGACCCCGATGCGCACCAGACCGGGCGGCAGGTCCGAGACCGACACCGAATACGGCACCGCGTCGATGCCGTCCAGGATCCCGGGCTCGACGATCTTCAACACCCAGGGATCAGCGGGCAGTGTCAGCCCTTTGTCGGGGGCCGTCACCCGAGGAACACGAATCTCGCCGTCGTCGACGACGATCTCCGGTTCACCGAGGATCGACAGTTCCGCCGGATTCAGCTCGCGCACATCGCCGTCGACCAGCACGATGCGGCCGGGTTCCTCGCTCTGCGCCGAGCGCACCAGACCCCGTATCGCGGCGCCCACCAGGCCCCGGGTCACCAGCAGCAACCGTGATCGCGCGAACCGCGCATCGAAACAGTACGCCTGCACCAGACGCAAGACCGCCGCCGGCGCCGTCGCCAAGGCTTCCGGTATATCCGAATCACCCTGCCCGGCACCGTAATTCACCACCAGTAGGGAGGGCACCGCCGCAGCGGGATCATCGAGCAGCGCCGCGGCCGCCGCGGGGTCCAGCACCCGCGGCGGTTCCCCGATGCTCTCGGCGCGCACCTCCGGGACCGTGACCCACCGCACCTGCCGCAGCAGCGACGGCTCCGACCCGTTCGACCGGCCGAGCTGTTCGGCCGTCACCGTGCGGGTGACCAGCCGCCGCACCGAAACGACGGGATTCCCGGCGACATCGAAGGCCACCACGTGGGCCGTGCCGTCCGCTTCGGGACGGATGCGGACCCGCAGCTGACGCGCGCCACCGGCCAGCAGCACTGCCCCTTCCCAGAGGAACGGCAGCGCCAGGTCGGTGCCACCGGCCAGCAGGCCGGCGTGGACCACGGCATCCAGCAGCGCGGGGTGGATACCGAAACCGCTGGCGCCCAGCGTCTCCGGCAGTTCGACCTCGGCCAGCAACTCGTCGGACAGCCGCCAGGCTCGTCGCACACCCCGAAACGCGGGGCCGTACCCGTAGCCGCGCTCGGCCAGCTGCGCGTACTGGGCGTCGACGTCCACCGCGACCGCACCCGCGGGTGGCCAGGCTCCGGATTGCGCGCCCAGGAGGGGACGCTGCGCGGTCACCACCCCTTCGGCGTGCAACACCCACTCGGCGTCGGGGTCGTCGACCCGCGAGTACACCGACACCGTCCGCTCCCCCGCGGTGTCCTCCTGCCCGCCGACCACCGCCTGCACCGCGATCCCCTCGGTCTCGGACAGGATCAGCGGCGCCCGCAGGGTCAGTTCCCGCAGCACCGGATACCCGGTCTCCGATCCGGCGTACAGCACGAGTTCCACGAAACCGGTGGCGGGGAACAGGATTCGGTCGAGTATGCGGTGCTCGGCCAACCACCCCTGATTCCGCACACTCAACCGGCCCGGGAATACGGTGTCCCCGTCGGGAACCGCCAGGACCGCACGCAATACCGGATGCCGCATCGGTCGCAGGCCCACGCTCGCGACATCGCCGACCGTCCGTCCCGCGGTGAGCCAATACCGCTGGCGCGTGAAGGCGTAGGTCGGCAGATCCACCCGCCGCCCACCAGCCCCGGCGAAATAGTCCGCCCAGCGCACCTCACCACCGGAGCACCAGAACCGTCCGAGACCGGACATCAGCGACCGCGCCTCCGGCTCCCCGCGCCGCAGCAGCGGCACCGCGACCGCGCTGTCGGATTCGACCGTCTGCGCGATCATCGCCGACGCCGAGGCGCCCGGCCCCATCTCGACGAACCGGCTGCCACCCGCGGCCACGGCCGCGGCGATCCCGTCGGCGAACCGAACGGTTTCTCTCAGGTGCCGGACCCAGTAGTCGACGGTACCGAAGGACGGGTCGGCGGGTTGGCCGGTCACGTTGGACAGCAAGGGAATTCGCGCGGGCTTCGGTTCGATTCCGGCGATACCGGCCGCGAACCCGTCGAGGACGGGATCCATCGCGGCGGAATGGAACGCGTGCGACACCCGCAGCCGGCGCGGCTGCCGGTCGCCCCAGCGCTGCTCGAGCAGCGCGACCGCCGCCGCCGGACCGGACACCACCACCGATCCGGGCGCATTCACCGCCGCGACGGCGACGCCCTCCGGCAACTCGCCCAGCTGCGCCTCGCTCACCCCGATCGAGGCCATCGCGCCGCCCGTGGGCAGCTCGGCCATCAACCGGGCGCGCGCCCCCACCACCCGGCCGGCCTCCGCGAGCGACAGCACGCCCGCCACCTGCGCCGCGGTGATCTCCCCGATCGAATGCCCGAGTACCAGGCTCGGCCGCACACCCCAGGAATCCAGCAGCCGCGTCAATCCGATTCCGACAGCGAACAATCCGCACTGCGCGACCGCCGTCGCCGCCACAGCCTCCTCGTCGCCGTCCCACAGCAGCTCCCTGAGCGCGAGCGCGGGCACGTGCGGCTGTACCGCTGCCACGGCCTCGTCGAAACCCGCGGCGAACGCCTCGAACGAATCGTAGAGTTCCCGGCCCATCCCCGGGTGCTGGGCGCCCTGGCCGGGGTAGACGAAGACCGTCTCCCCCGCCTGCCCGCGGGTACCCGTGATCCCGGCCAGCTGCGAGAGCAGGTCCTCGCTCTCGTCGCCGACGACCACCGCCCGGTACTCCAGGGCCGTGCGTCTCGCCAGGGTCGCCCCCACATCCACCGCACGTGCCTCTGGCTGCCGAGCCGACCACTCCCGCAACCGCGTGGCCTGGGCCGTCACCGCGTCCTCCGATCGCCCGGAGAGCACCCACGCCAGCACCGGTGGTTCCGTCACCGACTCGGGGGGCGACGCGGGGTCGGGCTGCGGTTCTTCCAGAATCACGTGCGCGTTCGTGCCGCTGATCCCGAACGATGAGATTCCCGCCCGGCGCGGTCGGCCGTCCACCCGCACCCAGGGGCGCTGCTCGGTCAGCAACCGCACGTGTCCCGCGTCCCAATCCACGTGGGAGGTAGGGGAATCCACGTGCAGCGTGCGCGGCATCGTGCCGTGCCGCATGGCTTCGACGACCTTGATGATGCCCGCCACCCCGGCCGCGGACTGGGAATGCCCCATATTGGACTTGACCGAGCCCAGCCAGAGCGGGCGATCCGCGTCACGGCCCTGTCCGTAGGTCGCGAGCAGCGCCCGTGCCTCGATCGGATCCCCCAGCGGCGTTCCGGTGCCGTGCGCCTCGACCATGTCCACATCGCCCACGCGGAGACCGGCGTGTGCGAGCGCCGCCCGGATCACCCGCTCCTGCGCCGGGCCGTGTGGAGCGGTCAAACCGTTCGACGCCCCGTCCTGGTTCACCGCCGACCCGCGCAGCACGCCGAGGATACGACGCCCGGCCGCCCGCGCATCCGACAATCTTTGCAGGACAACGAGTCCCGCGCCCTCACCCCATGCGACACCGTCGGCGCCCTCGGCGAACGCCTTGCACCGGCCGTCGGGGGCCAGCGCACCCTGCCGACTGAACTCGACGAACATATGCTCCGGGGTAGCCATCACGCAGACCCCGCCGGCCAGCGCCATCCCGCAATCGCCGGTCCGCAGTGCCTGGCACGCTTGATGAATCGTCACCAGCGACGACGAACACGCGGTATCCACCGTCAGCGCGGGTCCGTGCAGGCCCAGGGTGTAGGCGACCCGCCCGGAGACCACGCTGATGGTGCTCCCTACCGTGAGATAGCCCTCGACCTCGTCGCGGCGTTCGCTGCGCAGACCCGCGAAGCCGTAATCCTGGTGCATCACCCCGGCGAACACTCCGGTATCGGTGCCCCGCAACGACATAGGGTCGATCCCGGCATCCTCCAATGCCTCCCACGCCACTTCCAGCAGGATGCGTTGCTGCGGATCCATGGCGAGCGCCTCTCGCGGGCCGATGCCGAAGAATGCCGGGTCGAACTGGTCGGCGTCGGAGAGAAAGCCACCCCATTTGGTGTACGACTTACCCGTCGCTTCGGGATCCGGGTCGTACAGGTTCTCGTCCCAGCCACGATCGGACGGGAACTCCGTGATCACGTCTCGCCCCTCGGCGACCAGATCCCACAGCTGCTGTCGTGACCGCACATTTCCCGGGAACCGGCAGCCGACACCGACGATCGCCACGGGTTCGGCCGCGGCGTCGAGCAATTCCCGTTCGCGTTGACGCGACTTGCGTAGTTCACCGGTCACGAACCGGAGGTTCTCGACGAGCTCTTCGTTGCTGACCATTACCGTGCACTCCTGTTCCCCACGGCGCCCGGGCCGATCATGATGCGCCGAACTCCTGTTGAATCATTTCGACGAGTTCGGCGGCCGTCGCCGTCCGTAGATCGTTGTCACTGCCCGCTGGCGCGGCAGTGGTCGTCAATTCGCGGCACGTCCTGGTCAACGCCTCCAGCCGGGTCAGCACCTGCGCTACCGCGGCATCGTCGGATCCGAGACTGCCCAGTCGTGCTTCCAGTCGCGCGAGTTCGGTGAATACCGTGTCCGCGTCCGAGGCGTACAGCTGCCGGTGCAGGTAGGCGGCGATGGCCGCGGGCGTGGGGTGGTCGAAGACCGCGGTAGCGGGCAGCCGCACGCCGGTCGTGGCTCCGAGGACGTTGCGGAGTTCGATCGCGGCGAGCGAGTCGAAGCCGAGGTCGCGAAAGTTCGCGTCCGTATCGATGCGTTCCGGACCGCGGTGGCCGAGGACGAGGGCGATCTGCGAGCGCACCGTTTCCAACAGTCGCTTGCGTTGCTGGTCGGGGGTGAGGTCGTCCAGTTCCCGGGTGGCCGCCGGCCCGGCCGCGGCGGTCGGGCGGATACCGACCAGATCGGTCAGGATCGGCGACAACCGCCGGGTGCGCCCCGCCGCGCGCAGTGCGGCGCGGTCGAAATCCGCGGCGACGACGACGGGTTCGGGTTGTCCGACGGCCGCGTCGAACAGCGCCAACGCCGCAGCGGCGGTCAGTGGGCGCAGCCCGCTCCGTTCGATTCGGGCGCTGTCGGCCTCGCCCAGGGTTCCGCCCATCCCGGATTCGGCCGCCCAGAGAGCCCAATCGATCGAGACAGCCGGTAGCCCCTGCTCGCGGCGATGCTCGGCGAGGGTATCCAGAAATCCGTTGGCTGCCGCGTAATTCGCCTGTCCGGCCGTACCGATCGTGCCCGCGAGGGAGGAGAACAAGACGAACCACTCCGGATTCGCCGCGCGGGTCAGTTCGTGCAGGTGCCAGGCGCCGTCCACCTTGGGCGCCAGCACATGTCGCAGGCGATCGGAGGTGAGCCCCGCCAGGATTCCGTCGTCCAGCACGCCCGCCGCATGCACGACCGCGGTGAGCGGATGTTCGGTAGGGATGCCGTCCAGCAACTCCGCGACGGCGGCTCGGTCGGTGATGTCGCAAGCGACGATATCCACTTGTGCGCCCAGCTCGGTCAGCTCGCGGTGCAGTCGGCGCGCCCCTGGCGCCCGTGATCCGCGCCGACCGGTCACGGTCAGGCGCCGAAAGCCGTACGCGGTCACCAGGTGCCGCGCCAGTTCCACGCCCAATCCACCGGTGCCCCCGGTGATGAGCACCGTTCCGTTCGGATCCGGCGCCGGCGCGGTGTCCGGCGCCGCGGAGTCGGGATCGGCCGGGCCGAGCCGCGGCACCGACAGCACACCGTCATCGACGATGATCTCGGGCTCGTTCAACTGTGTGAGGGCTGCGATGCTCACGTCGCCGAGACCGCCGCGAACGTCCACCAGAACGACTCGCCCGGGCTCCTCGGCTTGCGCCGTCCGCACCAGACCACGCACCGCGCCTCCGCTCAGGCCGCGGGACAGCACCACCAATCGCGTCTGCTCGAACCGCTGTGCGCCGAAAAATCCCTGAAGCAGTGCGAGCATTCCGTCCAGCGTGGTCGCGACGGCGGACGGCACATCGGAATCGGCTGTCACCTCTCCGCAGTCGACCACCATCGACTCCGGCGCTCGGCCCGAACCGGCGATGACGGCGAGCGCGGCCGCCAGGTCCAGGACGTCGACGGCACGCTCGACGGACGGCTCGCTCGCCGGTGCCGCGATCGGAATCGCATGCACCAGCCGGAGTCTCGGCGATTCGATCGTTGTCTCGCCTCGTTGTCCCGCGAGCGCCACCGGCCTGGCCACCAATCGCCGCACCGACACCACAGCCCGACCGGCGGCATCGAAAACCTCGATCGTCTCCCCGCCGTCCGGACCGCTCGGACGCCCGTGGACGCGCACATGTCGCGCGCCCGTGGCCCACAGCCGCGTACCTTCCCACACGAACGGCAGCAGTACGGCGTCGGTAGCCGCATCGTCGATGGCGAGGACCCGAGCGTGCACGACGGCATCCAACAGGGCGGGATGGATGCCGAATCGAGCCTCATCCACGATTTCCGGCAGGATGATCTCGGCGAACCACGTTTCGCCGTCGCGCCACAGGCGCCGTACACCGCGGAAGGCCGGACCGTAGCCGTACCCGGCCCCGGTGGACCGTTCGTAACCGGCACGCGGATCGACCTCCGCCGCATCCGGCGGCGGCCAGGCTTCCGGGCCGGTTGTGTGGACGACCACTTCCGGCGGAGCCATCACGCCCTCGGCATGCAGCGTCCACCTCGCCGAGTCCGATTGCTGGCGGGCGTAGATCGCGACGGGTCGCCGCCCCGCCTCCCCGACCGCACCGACGTGCACGTGGACCACGACGCCGGAGGTTCCGGACACCACCAGCGGTACTCGCAATGTCAGTTCATCGAGCAGTCCGCAGCCGATCTCGTCACCGGCGTGAATCGCCAGTTCCACGAGGGCGGCGGCCGGAACCACTACCTCGCCCGCCACGCGATGATCCGCCAGCCACGGAGTTGTCGCGAGCGACAGCCGACCGCTGAACCGCACGCCGCCCGAGTCGGGCTCCTGCGTCGCGGCCGCCAAAATCGGATGATCGACCCGAACCAGCCCGGCGGCAACCGAATCGCCGGGCGTAGCGGGCATCCAATACCGTTCCCGCTCAAAGGCGTACGAGGGCAGATCCAGGTGCCGTGCGCAGGACCCGACGAATGTCCGCGCCCAGTCCACGCTCACGCCTGCTTCGAACAGGCGCCCCAGCCCGGCGAGCACCGACCGCCGTTCGCCGTCACCGGCGCGCAGCAGCGGCGCCGCGATCGCGGCGCGGGCACCGAGGTTTTCGGCCACCATGGCCGATGCCGATGCTCCGGGACCGAGTTCGACGAATCGAGAGGCACCAGCGGCGAGGGCCGTGGCCACCGCGTCGGCGAATCGCACCGGCTCGCGGATCTGCCGTGTCCAATAGTCGGCAGAGCCGTAGCCGTCGTCAGCGACCTTTCCGGTCACGGTGGATATCAGCGGGATCCCGGGCGCCCGGAATTCGATATCAGCGAGTTCGGCGGCGACGCCGGGCAGAATCGGATCCATCAGCGCGGAATGGAAGGCGTGCGATACCCGCAGCCGGGAAACCTTGTGCCCCCGTTCGCTATAGGTCGCCGCGACTGCTTCGACAGCCGCCGCCGGGCCGGACACCACCAGCGCGGCCGGCGCGTTCACCGCCGCCACCGACACCTCCGGGGGAAGCTCGGCGAGTTCGGCCGCCTCGATCGCCACGGCCACCATGGCGCCTCCCGCCGGCAACCCGCCCATGAGCCTGCTACGCACCCGCACCACACGTAGCGCACCGTCGAGGGACAACACTCCCGCCACGTGCGCGGCAGCTACCTCGCCGATCGAATGTCCAAGGACCAGATCCGGTGTGACGCCCCAGGTTTCGAGCAATCGGAACAATCCCACCCCGACCGCGAACAGCGCCCACTGCGTATTCTCGGTCGCGTCGAGGTCGGTACCGGTGTCGAACAGCCATGCGGGATCGCAGATCTTTCCCACGGTCTCGGCGAAGACCGGGAATTCGTCATACAGTTGCCGCCCCATCTCCGAATACTGGGCGCCCTGTCCGGGAAACACGAAGACCGTCTTTCCCGTTCCGGCGGTGCGTGGTTCGGTATCGGTGAGCCCCGCGATCAACGCGCTCGGGTCCGTCCCCACAGCAGTGGCCCGATACCGGAAGGCCGACCGCTTCGCGAGCGTCATTCCCACGTCGGCCGCCGAGACCTCGGGCCGCGCTCGCAGCCATTCGCGCAGCCGACCGATCTGCGCCGCCAAGGCCCGCTCGGACCGCGCGGTCACCACCCAGGGCACCACCGGCGTGCGCGGGTCGGACGAAATCGTTTCGGCTGGTGGTTCTTCGAGTATCACGTGCGCGTTGGTACCACTGATCCCGAACGACGACACCCCCG
>NZ_BAAGSM010000037.1:0-208631 GCF_054782435.1 Nocardia thraciensis | reverse complement strand
TCATGCAGCACAACCGGATCCGACGCATCCGAACCGGATCACAACCACGTAAGACACGGTCTTACGGCCGGAATCGATCGCCAGCGGAGTGGATCCCAACCAAAAGCATGCCGGGAACGCAGAGCCGAACGTGCCGGGAACGCATGAGCTGAACGTGGCGAGGATGACGAGCAGAACGGACTGGCTGAGCTGGGCGGGCTCAGGGAACGGAGGGGCTCCCGGGCTAGGGGCGGGTGCGGGGCCGGAAACGCAGGTGGAGGCCGGATGGCTTGAGGGTTAAGGTTTCTCGGACGTCGAGGTGGTAGGTGGGGTCCGGGTCCAGGTCGAATTGGTGGAGGAGGGCGGCCAGGGTGACGGCTATTTCGTGGTGGGCGAATTGGCGGCCGATGCAGGCTCGTGGGCCGGTGCCGAAGGGTTTGTAGGTGCGTGGGGGCAGGGCGCGGAGGTTGTCGGGCAGGAAGCGGTCGGGGTTGAAATCATCGGCGTCGGGCCCCCAGGCCGGATCGCGGTGCGCGGCCTGCAGAAGCACGAGCACCCAGTCCTTCTGCCGGAATCGGTACCTGCCGTCGCACAGTGTGGTGTCCTGTTTGGCGCGCCGGAAGTAGCCGGGGGCGGTGGGCCACAGCCGCAGCGTCTCGTCGACGGCGCGGCGCAGGGAGCGCAGCTTCGGGACGTCCTCGAAGCCGATGCCGGGGAATTGCGCTGTGGGCCAGCGCTGGTCGAGTTCGGCGCGGATGTCGTCCGCGAAGCGCGGGTGCACGGCCAGGTAGTGCAGGGCGAAGGCGATGGTGTTGGCGGAGGTCTCGCTGCCCGCGATGAGGAAGGTCAGGATCTGATTGCGAATATTGGTGGTGTCCAGACCCGTGCCGGTGTCCGGATCCACACCGTCCAGCATGAGATCGAGAATGTCGCGGGTACCCCTGTGCGGCTGGGCTTTTCGCGCCTCGATAATGGCATCGACGAACTCGTGCGCGCGGACGAGATCGGCCAGGTGCCGCCGCTGGTCGGCCCGGCGGAAGACCCGCTCGAACCAGGGCAGCACATCGGTGCGGCGGTTGGCATAGGTCAGTTCCCGAACCATGGCCGCCACGAACGGATTTCGCTGCGAATCGGCCATCGAGCCGAACGAATGAGAGAACCCGGCCCGCGCCATGATCTCGAACGTCAGCGTATTCGCACGCTCCGGAATATCGATCCGATCCGTGCACCCGTCCAGGCTTTCGGTCAGCTCGCGTACCGCGCCGACGATCGTCGCGTGATAGTCGGCCATCGCGGACTTGGTGAACGCGGGGGCCAGAACGTGATGTGCCTTGGCCCAGTTCGGTTCTCGATTGAAGGCCGTGAACAGCCCGTCCCCCGCGAGCGGCCGTAGCTTCATCAGCGAATGGCCGATGTGCTTCTCCCACAGCTGCTCGTTGTTGACCTCCTCGATCGCCGCCGCCCCGGTGACGATGGTCGCGGGAAATCCGAAGAGCTTCTGTTCGAAGACCGGCCCCAGCTCCCGCCCCTGCCGCGCCAGCCGCTGACAGGGTTTGGCGAAGTCCGTGGTCAGCACGTCCCCCAGCAGCGGCAGGCGGTAGGGCGGATGCGGCAGGGTCTGCGGCACCGCCGTCGAAAGCTCTGTCATATCGATTCCCCTGTTCACCGGGCCGGTTCCGGCATGGTGTCGATGGCGGTATCGGGCGGGTGGCTCGCGACGAACCGGCACGCGGCGGGCCACCACGCGGCGAGCCGGACCAGTTCGGCGACCTCCTCCCCCAGCGTGGCAGGCGCCGACGAGAGCGGCATCTCGGTGGCGTCGCCCGGGGCGTCGCCCGGGGCGCAGCACAGGCGCACCGCATAAGCGAGCCGCAGCGCATGGTTCGCGGAATCGATCTCCGACTGCGGAATGTGCTCGGCGGCAACGAATCTCGTTAGAACGGCGGAATCGATCTCGCGGAACCAGGGGCGCAGCTCCAGCATGGCGTCGCGAATCTCGACGGCCGTGCGGTGCAGCTGCAGCACGGTGGCCCGGCGCGGCGGCGGCTCGTCGTCCAGCGGGAGCCTGCTGTCGGGAAACAGGCCGGTCATCGACCGCCACAGGGGCTGCAGGCGACGCCAGCGGCGGCTCGTCGCGTCGACGCCGAGGAGTTCGCCGAGCGATCTACCCAGCGGTGCGGCGGCGACGACCCCGATGACGGTGGCGATCCAGAAGAAGTTCCGCGAATTCGTCTGCAGCCGGTACTCGACGGAATCGACGACCCCGAACTCCTGCAGCACCGCGAGAATCAGCGCGACGGCGGTCGTCACGCCGATCGCCGCACCCGCCGCCGCGATCCCCGCCAACACTGCCCGCTCGCCCCCGGTGATGCCGGGCTGCCGAAACTCCGCTCGGCAACGCCGGATCATCTGGGAGGCGAGGTACAGCGGCAGCACGGCGAACGCCACCCAGACGAACACCTCCGCCATGCCACCGGACACCTCGACCGGCTGTCCTTCCCGCCGCGCCCGCGACCCCGCTACCAGCATCGCGATCGACAACAGCGCGGCGAGACCGTAATAGGCGAACTGTCGCCGCCGCACGACGGCCGGGCACTTCCCCGAGAGCAGATCGATGACGCACAGAAACGGCCCGACCGACGCGACGATGGTGCACAGCGACAACTGCTGCACGGCGGTCACCGTCACCGGAGACACCGTGGCGATTGCCTGCTGCACCGCGTGCTCGCGCAGCAGTTGGGTCGCGGCGATAACCGTGAGCGTGGTGTTGAGGTACTGCTCGGCGCCGCTACCGTTGAACCAGCGCCAGCGGACCGCCACCACGACCACCAGCACGCCGATGAGCGGCCAGGCGATCGCGGCCGAGACCGACGACGTCACCGCTGCCTGAACAGGACGTTGCGGAGGTTCTGCCGCCGGGCGCCCGGCGCCGAGGAGACCATGACCATGGTGGCGAACAGTTCCGCCTCGCGCTCCATCCCGCTGCCGTAACCGGACCGGCCGAGCACGGCCCGCACGGCGGACGGATCGATATCGGGCAGCAGGGCCCGCAAGGTCGCATCGCCCGGCGGACCGCCGTCTCCCGCCGGATAGGCACGGTCGTGACCGAGCACCATATGCCCGACCTCGTGGCACACGATCTGGTCGATGTGGTACTCCGAGGTCCCGCCCTCGTAGACGATCACGTCGTCGTCCTCGCGCATCAACCACAGGCCGCAGGGGCTCTCGACCACGCCGAGCGCGCCGATCGGGACCAGGGTGATCGGACGGCCGCGCAGTTCGGCGACGGTCGCGACGAACCGATCGCGGTCCCAGGGATCCGGGATCGGCAGCCGCTCGAGCGCCTTCCTGATTCGCCTGGCCGATGTTCCCATTACGGTCCGTTCCGAGCCTGTCCTTCGTCTGCCGGTCGGCGCCGGGCGCCCTGCGAGTCGACCGGGGGCAGATTCTCCAGCTCCCTGGCCCGGTCGACGATCGAGGCGATACTGGACAGCGTGCGCGGGGTCAGACCCGACGCGCGCAGGGCCAGATTCCGCACGCCCGCATCCTTCATAGCCTGAAGCAGGCTCAACTGCGAATCGAGCGCGTCGTCCGTGCCGGTGTCGAGCAGGTAGGACGCGGGGACGCCGAAGAACTGCGCGATCGCCCGCAGGTGCGCGACGGTGGGGTTGGTCTTCAATCCCGAGCGCAACTGCCACAGATAGGCCGGGCTGATCGACGTGCCCGTCGCGCTCGTGATCGCCTCCGCCGCAGCGGCATTCGACAGCTGCGGCTCGGACGGCCGATGCATCACCTCGAACAGCCGATTGATCTTGTCGGCCAGGTCGGTCGACACCCCCTCCGGACCGCCGGATGGTGTGTGCTCGTCCCCCACGGCCCCTCCGTCCCGAGTATCGGCAGCTTTGACGACAGTACATCACACAGCCATTGACATATACCAACGTACATGGGACGGTCTGTGTCTACGTAAGTAGACGTAGGCCTCGTCCGGTGTGCACTGGCGCGAAGGGGGAGTCAGTGCGCACCGGACGTCCGGCACCCGCGCTGAGATGCGGGGACGGCGCTCCGGTCGACGACGCCCGGAGCGTTTTGGCGTTTGCGGCGAAAGATGGTGTCGCGCAGCGCCCTCGGCGCGCGACTCGCCGCATCGCACCGGCCGACTCGAGTAGTTCCCCCGATTCGTCGCGTCCGCCGGTGCGGAATGCTCGACGCATGGGCTTACGGAATCGGCATGGTGCACCGTCGAATCGGCGCTTGGGCGGAGCGGTTCGCGGGCAGGCCCGGGTGCAGCCCTCTACTCGGCAGTCGCACCCCGTACGCGGCGTTCTGCCGCCGGGCAGGGGGCGCTGAGGCAGTGTTGCGAGTCGGGATCGCCGCCGCCATCGCAATCGCCGCTGCCGCACTCGGGGCGTGTACGGGCGCGCCGGACCGGAAATCCGAGGCACAGGAACTGGAGCGGGAGGTGCGGGCGCTGCCCGGAGTGACCAGCGCATATGTGAACTACAGCAACGACATCACCCAGGGCGTCACCACGTCCGTCTCAGTGGATATGCACGCCGCCACGATCGACCAGATCGAGGCCGTCGCGGCGTGGGTCGCCGACAGTCACCGGCAGCACTTCGACGAGTACAAGCGATCGGCGAGTTTCTCCGTCGGCGGTGGCACTGTCGAACATCGCACGGACAAGCCGGACCGCCACGTTTTCGTGACCCCGGCACTGGTCGGAGGCGATGCCCGCGCGATCAGAGAGATCCGATCCGCACTGCCGCCCCCGACCACCACCGAAAGCCGGATCGACTGGACCCGAACGGATCTCGGCACCGAACTGACCCTGCACGACGCCGCCGACGATTCCGTACTGAGCGCCGTCCGCTCCGTGATCGGCGATCAACCGGTACCGGTGCGGGTCTTCCCAGCGGTGCGCACCGACATCGCCTGGAAGGTCGACTTCCCGTTCTCCGCCGACGACGATTCCCGAGTGCGCGACATACTTTCCCGCTCGCCCCTACCCGTCCGCAGCGTGGACGTCACGTCCGGCCGCATCGCACGGATGAAGGTCGCGACGGCGAACTCCGCCGAAGCCCACGCCCGATTGGTGTCGCTGATCGACACCGCCACACCAGATCCGGAACACCCGATGCTGCTGGAATGGGAACAACCTCGCCCGTCGAACACCAATAGCGAACCGAAGTTCCAAGGCAGCGTCCACATCGGCGGCTGCACCTACAACACCAAATCGGCGGGAGAACGCGACCCCGAGAAGTACTACACCCCCGAAGCCATCACCCTGCAACGGCAGCTGCGCGACAGGTACGACACCTGCCCCAGGTAGGACCCGTGAACAGCCTCGCGAGTTTCGGACCTGCGCCGCACGCCGTCATCGGCGTCTGTCCAGTTCGGCTTTGATCAATGCGCGGGCTGCCTCCCCGTGGACCGCTCGCTCCGCGAGTTGAGCAAACATCTTGCGGTACAACGCGATCTCCCGGGGCTGCGTGATCGTCAACTCCGCTGAAACGGCCTCCACGGTGACCATACGATCATCGAAGATCACGAAATTCGTTGTCTGCATCGGGAGTTCCGCAGACAACGGAAGGATCTCCAGATGCAGAGTCGGTAAGCTCATCGCAACGAACAGCCTGTCCAGCTGTCCGGCCATTACGTCGTTACTACCGACAGCATTGTGGAGAGCCTGCGCTCCGATGATGAAATGGAAACGTCGGCCACCTCGGTACAGGATCCGTTGCCGTTCCATCCGCTTGGCAACACCCTCACTCAAATCGTCCGGTATCTTATGGAATTCGATCGAGTGGGCCAATACCGCCTCGGCGTATTCAGGCGTTTGAAGCAGCCCAGGAATCAGTATCGGCTGATACGCTCGCATGTACTCTGTCTGCTGAGCAAGTCGCAGTGATTCCTGTTGTCCTCGCTTCGTGCCAGTGCCGAGTATTCGCCGCCATTCGAGATATGCCGCTTCCACATTGTTCAATGTCGCTGTCAGGTCAGGTAGTTGATCGATCTGACCCGTGTGTATGCAATAGGCCCTCAGGTCCGCGATGGTCGGCCGAGCTTTTCCGTATTCGATCTTCGATACCCGGGACTCGTGCCAGCCTGCCAAGTTGGCAAGCTGGCGTCCGGTGAGTCCAGAATTTCGACGCATCTCGCGAAGCCTCCGACCGAAGGCTTCTCTCGCTTCACGAACAGAATCAGTCACAGCCGGACGGATTCATCCGATCGCGAAATGTACTCCTGATACGGCGTCGCGAGTCCCCAGAGCCGCCTTCGGACTTCATTGCAATACTCGACGATCCGGGGGTCTTCCGTAATGCCAGCACCGGCTGGCTTCCCATCTCGATCGATAAGATTGAAGGCAACCGTTTCGGTGTCGAACAGCCACCAATCATCCGATGGAACCTCACCCGCAAGATGGCGCGGCAAATATCGTATGTCTTCACCTGCCTCCACGTTGCTTCGAGTCACCCCAAAGAGCCATCGCTGATAGTCACTGTGGGGCACCGTTACAACCCGTACTCGGCTGACCTTGACGCCTCGCTCGGCAACGGAGCGCATGAACGCGACCCACGGCCGCTCACCGTAATCCGGCTCAGGCTCGCCGTCGAGAAATCGCTGAAATGGTTCGGATTCTTGCGGAACGCCGTACGAGTCCCGAACCTCCAGGTGAAACGCATCGCCAGTGCATCGGCGAAATAGATCATCGAATGGCTTGTCAGTCAGCAGGTACACCGAAATATGTCCTTTCCGCCTTTGGCACCTCAATGGCAGCCTCGTAGCTTTCCATACTCAGCTTCTCCATCATCTGAGAATCGGTCACCGGCTCACCGGTGACAGTAAATGTCCCTCGCCCGGTGTCGATCAACGTCGCGCGGATGAACGATTCGTGCGGAAGATATCCGAGCAGCAGATGTGGAATCTCGACAGTTTCGGACTTTTCGGTGCGCCACCCGACGATCAAGAAGCCTGGATCTGTGGCATACAGGCTCGGACAGTCCCGGTCTCCCGAGCCACCCTTCCCAAGGAACGTGAGATTCAGACACATGTTTCGGCCCCCTATCTCGATGTCGGCCGGTCTGACCGACAGGTCTATCTTCGCTCGGATTGCCAGAACTCGATTCGAATCGGGGAATTTTGGCAAACATTCGCAAACTCATCGACTGGGTTCCGGGTGGCTTCGTAGCGTCCGAGTTGCACTCGACGCCTGGGACGCTTGCCGGTCTCGTCCAGGCCGTACGCAGGACGAACCCAGACCGGGATGGCTCACGATCGATCGATCCTTGGAGTCGATATGAACTGGCGCACAAGGCTTTTCGAGTTTCCCGGTGGAGTACTGGAGGTGCAGGACTACGGCGATACCGATCCGGAGGGTCGCCCGGGGTTCTACATGGAGTTTGTTTACGGTGGCGAAGACAGCGGCGGTGTGGCCGACCGCGAGGCGTCGTGAGCTGGCAGGTCGGTCTGATCGTGGTGGTGGCCATACCGCTCGTTGTCCTGGTGCTCGCGATGGCCTGGCCGGAGCGGTTGCCGAAAGACCGGACCGTTCAGGCGATCCGTGACCGGATCAAACGTGAGGACACCTGACCGATCGCCGCTCCGGCTTCACAACGCCCGAGTTGCGGGAAAGGTGTTGGTGCACTGCGGGTTCGGTGATTCTCACCAGGCCCGGGTGAGGTCGGCGTGCTGGCGGATCCAGGAGTGCATGGCGATTCCGGCGGCGACACCGGCGTTGATGCTGCGGGTGGAGCCGAACTGGGCAATGGAGACGGTCATGACCGCGGATTGTTTGGCCTCGTCGGTGATGCCCGGTCCCTCCTGACCGAACAGCAGCAGGCAATTGCGGGGCAGCCGTGCGGTTTCCAAGGGAATCGAGCCGGGGACGTTATCGACAGCCACCACCGCCAGTTCCTCGCGGTCGGCGAATTCCAGCAGGCCCGCGACGTCCGGGTGGTGCACGATGTGCTGATAGCGGTCGGTGACCATGGCGCCGCGGCGATTCCAGCGGCGACGGCCGACGATGTGCACCGCGGCGGCGGCGAAGGCATTGGCGGTGCGCACCACGGTGCCGATATTGGCGTCGTGCCCGAAGTTCTCGATCGCCACGTGGAAGGGGTGGCGGCGGCGGTCGATATCGGCCACGATCGCCTCGCGCGTCCAATACCGGTAGGCGTCGACGACATTGCGGCGATCGCCGTGCGCGAGCAATTCCGGATCCAGGCGCTGGTCGTCCGGCGGTGTGGCGCCGAACTCCTCCACCCACGGACCCATTCCATGCGGGTGTTCTCCCCATTCGGTGGGACCGGTGGTGTGCGAGTCGTCCAGGTGCGCGCCCTCCGGGTACGCCGCCCCGTTCTCCCGTTGCGCCGCTACATCTTCCCGGGCTTCGTGCCCCTGGCTACCGTCTTCGCGCCCTCGGGTACCGGCCTCGCGCCCTCGGGCATCGTCTTCGCGCCCTCGGACACCCGCCTCGCGCCCTCGGTTACCGTCTTCCCGCCACTGCACACCGTCATCGTGCCGCACGGTCATTTCGGTACCGCGTACGGTCCCGCTCACGACTCCACCTCGCTGGCGCTCGGCTCCATCGTGCGCGATGCGCGCTGTGGTGCCGGTTCGCTCGCAAGCTCGCTCACGCGGGCGCCCTGGCGATGAAAACCGCGATGAGGACGACGTAGCCGACCAGCATGAGCAGGCCGAGCAGGGTCAGCACTGTCGACACGATGCCGAGGACATAACCGGCCTGCACGGTGGAGCGCCCGCCGTACATGCCGCCGGAGTTGTCGATCTCGGTGAGCACCCGGCGCCCCATCACCCAGGCGAACGGCCCGACGAGGCCACACAGCAGGCTCACGATACCCAGGATGAGAATGGTGGTGGCCTGGGGATGCTCAGGCGGTTGGTACTGCGGGTAGCCATAGCCGTACTGCGGCGGCGGGTAATTCACCTGGGTCATCGTAACCGTGCGTCCCGGCTGGTGGTCGCCATCGAGGTCGCGGGCACAACCCCCGTCGCGCCCTGGAACCACGCCGCGCGATGATCGATGCCGACAGCCCGGTGTAGCTGGCCACACCACCGATTCGGTGGGTCACTCCCTCGAATCCGGCCGGGCCCGCGACCAGCATGGAGATATGACCGAGACCTTCGCCGAACCGACCCTGGTGCTCGAGCGCACCGACCGGCCGCCGCTGACCGCCGCACGGGTGGCCCGCGCGATCCTGCGCGCGCCGATCGAGGCCCGGACCTGGAAGGAACTGGCCTATCTGATCGCGGCCTTCGTGCTCGGCGGCATCGCGATCATGTACCTGTTCTTCGGGTACGGCGCCACTCTCTACATGTCCATCGCGCTGATCGGCATCCCGCTGCTGGCGCTGGTGCTGCTGGGCGGGCGGATCTGGGGCCGGATCCATCGCGCGCTCGGTTCCGTTCTCTTGGATACGCCGATGCCCGCGCCGCCGGACTTCGCGCCGCGGCGCGGTTTCTTCGGCTGGCTGCGCAGCGCGTTCACCGATCGCACGTCCTGGCGAGCGTTGGTTTTCCTGATCGCCGAGGTGGTGCTCGGCCTGTTCGCCGGATACGTCGTCCTGGTGTTCATCGCGATGACCGTATTCACCGCGATCTCCCCCATTCCGTGGGCGGTCTTCCATCCGATCAATGTCGACGATCAAGGGCGCGAACATCATTCGCTGTTCCAGTTCGGCGACTTCTACGTCGACACCTGGCCGCGGGCGCTCGGCATGGCCGCGATCGGCATCATCTTGTGCTTCGCACTGCCCTGGCTGGTGCGCGGCGTCGCCTGGCTGCACCGGCTGCTGGCGCTGGCCCTGCTGACCCCGACCGCCCGCGATCGCCGGATGGTGGAGCTGCAGGAGAGCCGCAAGGTCGCCGTGGAGGATTCGGCCGCCACCCTGCGCCGCATGGAACGGGACCTGCACGACGGCACCCAGGCCCGGCTGGTCACCATCGCCATGGCGCTCGGCCGCGCCGAGGAGCGCATCGCCGCCGGGGGCGATGCCACGGATCTGATCGCCGACGCCCACGCCAGCTCCAAGGAGGCCCTCGCCGAGCTGCGGGAACTGGTGCGCGGCATCCATCCGCCCGCGTTGGAACTGGGCCTGGAACCGGCGCTGGAGACGCTGGCCGCCCGCTGCGCCGTGCCGGTCGAACTGCGAGTGCTACTGCCGCAACGGCCCAATCCGGCCATCGAGGCGATCGCCTACTTCTCGGTCGCCGAACTACTCACCAATGTGGTGAAGCATTCCGGCGCCACCAGCGCGTGGGTGTCGGTGCTGCCGACGGGCGGGCACGCCATCGCCGTCTCCGTCCGCGACAACGGACACGGCGGTGTGCTGCAGCCCGCCGTCCCCACGGGGGAGACCATGGTGAGCGGCGGATTGTCGGGGCTGTCCGCGCGGGCCCGGGCGGTCGACGGAGCGTTGACCGTGGACAGCCCGGCGGGCGGGCCTACCGTCGTCACCGTGACGCTGCCGATCGAGGGGCCGCAATGAATGCCTTACGTGTCGTGATTGCCGAGGACAGCGCGATCCTGCGTAACGGTCTGGCCGGGCTGCTCGGCGACCGCGGCCACGAGGTCGTCGAAATGGTCGGTGACGCAACACGTTTGAGCGAGGTGATCGCCGAGCACCGGCCCGATGTCGCGGTAGTGGATGTGCGGATGCCGCCGTCGTTCACCGACGAGGGCCTGCTCGCCGCGATCGAGCTGCGCCGCAAGTTCCCGGATGTCGGTGTGCTGGTGTTCTCCCAGTGGGTCGAAACCCGGTATGCCACAGAACTTCTCGCGGGCGGGGCGAGCGGGGTCGGCTATCTGCTCAAGGACCGGGTGGCCGACGTGCGCGAGTTCGTCGACGCCCTGCAGCGCGTCGCCACCGGCGGCACCGCCCTCGACCCGGAAGTTGTGAGCCAGTTGATGGGCGCGGCACGCCAACAGGATTCGCTGGCCCGGCTGACTCCGCGCGAGCGCGAGGTGCTGGAGCTGATGGCCCAGGGCCTGACCAATGCCGCCATCGCCCAGTCGCTCACCGTCACCGAGCGCGCGGTCGAGAAGCACATCGGCAACATCTTCTCGAAGCTGGAACTGCCGCCATCGGATACGCATCACCGCCGGGTCCTGGCGGTGCTGCGGTTGCGAGGCTGAACCACCCCGCTTCGTCGCCTGATATGTCCCCTGCTCGGAAACCTACCGTGGCACCATCGTTTCGACGTCACACCGATCGACCAGTCGAGAATCCATGTCGGCGAGACGGTTTAGCCTCGAGTGCACCCGGGGATCGGTCAAAAAGTACTGTGCCGCAGCGTAAGTCGAGAGGATGGCGCCCTCCGTGACTCGGCGGGAGCGGTCGGTGCGGGCGAACAGGCGACGCAGCACGATCAGGCCGTCGGAGACGGTGAACAGTAGCGCGCCCAGGCCGAGGCGGCTGCGGGGATCGCGGTTCGGAAGATTCATTCCCGCAATATTTTTCGCGTCCGGGGCCAAGCTGGGATCGGAGGCGAGGACCGCGGCGGCGCCCAGTGCCGCGCCGTAAGAGGACAGCGGCACAGCGAGATTCGGCGCCTTGGCCCGTAGCAGCGCACCGGCGCCCACCCACGCGGCCACCCGTGGCAGCGCGATCGCCGGACGCGGCCGCGCGCCCCGCCGCCACCACAGCGCGGAGTACCCGGTCTGCATCACCGCGAAAGCCGAAGCGCCCGCGACCAATCGACGATCATCGTCCGGATCAATCAGCAGCATGTCCCCGACGGTCGCGGCGCCGAGTGCGCCGAGCAGCACCCGCCGCTCCGTGCGATCGAGCCGCGCACCGCTGTGCAGCAGGTCGGCGGCCAGCAGCGGCATGAGCAAAGGCTTTGTGGCCCACTGCCATCGGTCCCGCCCCGTCACCGCCGAGTAGACGGTTGCCGTGGCCGCTGCGACATATGCCGCACGAAATGGTCGCGCCATCGTAGGGAACCTTAGCTTTCAGTGATGGCCCCGGCCACAAGCATGCCGGGGATGCGGGTGGCGGCTATGCCGGGGATGCGGGTGGTGGTCATGGTGGGTGGGTCAAAAACTGGGGTCTATCGGCTTGGGAGGGAGTGTTACTACCTGGCCCGCGTAGCTGAGGCCTGCGCCGAAGCCTAGGACCAGGGCCAGTTGGCCGCCCTTGGCCTTGCCGGTGACCAGCATCTCCTCCATCGCCAGCGGGATGGAGGCGGCGGAGGTGTTCCCGGTGTTCTCGATGTCCCCGGCCATCGGGATGTCCTCGGCCAAGCCCAGATTCTTCTTCATCAGCTCGTTGATTCGGGCGTTGGCCTGGTGCGGGATGAACACCTCGATGTCCTCCTTGGCCACTCCGGACAGCTCGAGCGCACTGGACAGCGCCCGCGGCAGCGTCACCGCCGCCCAGCGGAACACCCGCGGGCCCTCCATCCGCAGCGACATCCGGCCCACCGGCTCCAGGGCCGGGTCGGTGCCCTGCAGCGCCTGCGCCTTGTTCATGAACTCGAGGAAGTCGACATCCTGGGCGATCGCCCCGGCGTTCTCGCCGTCACTGCCCCACACCGTCGGGGAGATGCCGTTCTCCTCGCTGGGCCCGACCACGACCGCGCCCGCGCCGTCGCCGAAGATCATCGCCGTGCCGCGGTCGGTGGGGTCGAGGCCGACCGTCATCGTCTCCGCGCCGATCACAAGCACGTACTCGGCCGACCCGGCCCGAATCATGTCGACGGCCACGCTCAGGCCATAGCCGAACCCACCGCAGCCGGAGGTCAGGTCGAAGGCCGGAATGCCGTTCATCCCCAGGTCGTAGGCGACCGACGGAGCCCCGTGCGGGGTCAGCTTCAGCCAGCTCGAGGTCGCCAGCACCAGCGTGCCGATCTTCGCGCGATCCACGCCGCTGTTGACGAGCGCCCGCTCACCCGCGGCCACGGCCATCGTCTGCAGCGTCTCGTCGCCGCTGATCCAGCGCCGGTTGCGAATGCCGGTGCGCTCGAAGATCCACTCGGGAGTGGAGTCGAGCATCTCGCACACCTCGGCGTTGCTGACGATGCGCCGCGGTCGGTAGGCACCGATGCCGAGCATCGCGACGTTCTCGCGACCCCTCTGGACTGCGATGGTCATCCGAGCGCCAGATCCTTCAGTCCGAGAATCGACCGGTACTCGAGGCCCTCCTCCGCGATCACCTTGTCCGCACCGGTTTCCCGGTCGACGACGGTGGCCACCCCGACCACGGTCGCCCCGGCATCACGCAGCGCGCGCACCGCGGTGAGCGGCGAATTTCCCGTGGTGGTGGTGTCCTCCACCACCAGCACCCGCTTGCCCGCCACGTCCGGACCCTCGATCTGGCGCTGCATGCCGTGCGTCTTGGCGGCCTTGCGCACGACGAACGCGTCCAGCGGGCGGCCCGGGGCGTGCAGCATGGCCAGGGCGACCGGGTCGGCGCCCATAGTGAGTCCGCCGACGGCGTCGAAATCCCAGTCGGCGACCAGTTCGCGCAGCAGCGTGCCGATCAGTGGCCCGGCCTGATGCTGCAGGGTCGCCCGGCGCAGGTCGACGTAGTAGTCGGCTTCCTTGCCCGACGACAGGATGACCCTGCCGTGCACGACGGCCAGCTCGCGCACGAGCTCCGCCAATCTGTCTCGGTCCGTCGTGGACTCGATCATGTATTTATGTCCTTCCGCGTGCGTTGAACATGCCTCGGTTGAGGCGGACCTGCACGGACCTCGGGATCAGTCCGGCGACCGCCGTCAGCGCTTTGTACTGCACACCGGGCACACTGATCACCCGGTCCTTCTCCAGGTCGTGCATCGAGCCGGCCACGACCTGATCCACACTCAGCCACATCGGTTTCGGCAGCGAGGACATGTCGATTCCCGCTCGCCGATGGAATTCGGTGCGCACGAAGCCCGGGCACAGCGCCTGCACCCGAACCCCGGTTCCGGCGAGTCCGCTCGCCAGTCCTTCGCTCAAGGATATGACGTAGGCCTTCGAGGCCGAATAGGTCGAACCACGTCCGGGCACCAGGCCCGCGACGCTGGCCACATTCACGACCGATCCCTTGGCCGCGGCGATCATCGAGGGCAGCGCGGCCCTGGTCAGCTGCACCACCGCGGTGACGTTGACATCCAGCTGCGCCTGCAGACGGGCGGGGTCGACGGACCAGAACTCACCGGACAGGCCGAATCCCGCGTTGTTGACCAGGAATTCGACCCCCTTGTCGAGGCGGGCCGCGACCCGGTCGCGGTCGGCGGCGTCGGCCAGGTCGGCCCGCAGAATCTCGGACCGGGTGTCGAAGCGCCGCCGCAGCTCCTCGGCGAGCGCCATGAGTCGCTGCTCGTCGCGCGCCACCAGCACCAGGTCGTAGCCGAGCGAGGCCAGGCGCTCGGCATAGCCCTGTCCGATTCCGGAGGTGGGGCCGGTGATCACGGCGACGGGACGGGTGGCGCCGGGCAGACGCGCGGCCGCAGGAGAATCACTCATGCGGCCATCATCCCGCACCCGTCATCGGGGTGCGGGGCCCTGATACGGGCGGAACCCGGGATGGAACGGACCGCCCGGCTGCTCGGGGAGTTCGTCGCGGGTGCGCCCCTCGCGCCACTCGTCCTCGACGAAATCGTCCTCGAAATCGGCTGCGGGAGAATCGGTGTCGTCGTCCTCCGGTAGCTCCTCGGCGGGCGGCCAGTCGCGCCGGATGCGCTGGCGCGGATCGGGCACGACCGCCAGTTGCGGGCGGCGCGGCGGCTCCGGATCGGTCTCGCCCGCGATGTCCTTGACCAGCGGGGCGAAATCGGCGTCCTCGTCCTCGTCCTCGTACTCGTAGCGGCGGTCTTCGACGCGCCGTGCGGCCTCGAACCGTCCACCCGCGTGGTCGCGGTCCTCGTCGTAGGCGCGGTCGCCGTACTGACCGTCGTCGTCGGCACGATCCTTGCCATAGGCACCGGCGTACGGGCGGCCCTCGTCGTAGGCGTCGTCGCCACCGGGGCGGTCGTCGTAGGCGCGATCGTCGTCGTAGGCCTTGCCCGCGTACGCGCGATCGTCGTCGTAGGCCTTACCGGCGTACGCGCGATCGTCGTCGTAGGCGGGGTCGTCGTACTCCGCGTCGTCGTCGAAACGCGCGGCCGCGTAGCGCGCATCCCGACCCGGGTGGTCGTCCTCGTCCGGCTCGGGACCGCGGGGCCGCGGGCGGGGGCGGCCCGGATCGTGCAGATCACCGTCGCGACGGCTCGCGTCGGAACCACCGGCCACGGGCGGCAGCACGTGCAGCAGACCGGACAGCCGCAGCACCGCGTCGATGGCGCCCTCCCAGTCCCGCGACGTGGCGCCGACCGGCAGCATGCCCAGGGTCCAGTTGCCCTCGCTCCACAGCTGCTGCACCGAATCCGGCAGCGATTCGATGAAGGCGACCATGCGCTGGTCGACGGCATGGCGGGCGATATCCGGATTGGTCGCGAAGACCACGCGGTCCCCGATCGCGCCGAGTAGCTCGAGATCGGCGTCCTTCGGCGGCGACGCCGTCTTCAGCCGCAGGTCGATATCGATGTCGGAGCCGATCTGGCGGCGCACCGCGACGAGCGTCGCCGCGTCCTCCAGGTCGAACAGCACGAACTTCTCGCCCTTGCGGTTGCCCGAGACCACGTCCACGGCGGAGAGATAGCCGAGTTTCGCCATGGCCCCGCGGCGCCAGTTGGACGCCAGCGACGGTTCGACGGATACGTAGGTGTAGCCCTGCGACTTTGCCCAGACCTGCCGCACATGACCGGTCCGCTGCCGCTGGAGCCGATCGAAATACAACAGCACGATCGCACCCACCAGTGCGATCGCTGCAAGCCCGAACCAGATTGCTGCGGTCATCGCCGTCGAGTCTAGTTGGCGCACGCGCGCCACGGTGGGCGCACGCCGGTGCGTGGCGGGTTGACGCGTCCCGCGACGGCTCCGGCGCGGTTATCTCGGCGGGGTGACCGAGGTGCTGATGATGATTTTGGCCAGGATGGAGCCGTCCGGGGCCTTGTCGCCCTGCACCACTACCATGTCGCCGGGGTGCAGATCGGTGACCGCGCTCGATCCCGACGCGATGATCTGGGTCTGCGCGTCGGTGTGCACCGTGACCGTCGTACTCAGCAGCGACTCGATGGTCAGGGTGGAGCCGTCGTTGGTGCTGATCGTGCCCATGGTGGCGCCGATATCGTCGATATCGCCGAGGCCAGGCAGCGGCGGCAGCCCCGGCTGCTGACTACCGGAGGGATTCGGCGGGACGACCGGGATGCGCGACGCCGACGTCGACCGGGTGCCGGTGTTACCGGCCGTCGTGGAGGAGGAATCGTCCCCCGCCAGGAACAGCCCCGCGGCGATTCCGCCCAGTACCACCAGCACGAAGATGGCCGCCGTGATCGCGATCCACAGGCCGGTGCGGCTGCGGCGCGGCGGTTCCCCAGGTGGACCGGGTGGACCGATCGGCTGCGTGGGGCCACCCGGCGGCGCACCGGCGGGAGCGACGCCCTGCTGGTCGTACCCCGGCGCCCCCGGGTAGCCGCCGTAGGGATCCTCGTATCCGCCCCAGGCACTGTCGTAGGGCGGCAGCTCCCGAGTCGCATTGGGTCCGGGCGTCTGATCGAAATACGGATAGGCCCGGGTGGGCTCATGCTGCTGCGGATACTGGTACCCCACGGTCGGATCGGCCCCCTGGCCGTACGCCTCCGAGTACTCCGACGTGTGCAGCTCCGGCTCGCCCGGCCGCTCCGACGGGCCGACCCGCTCGGTCGGCGCATCGGGCGAATCCGGCCGCTGCGCCCACGGGTCACTCGGATTCGTCATGCCGTCCAGCGTAGGTGCAGATCCGGAATACAGCGGGTAAGTGCCCCACGGGAACGCCTCTCGCTATGACCTCCCGACGATCAGGCCGTCGCCGTCCGGGGAGACGGAGACCTTCACCAGGTCGCCGTCGGCCACTTCGCCTGCCAGCAGTTCCTTGGCGAGCGAGTCGCCGATGGCCTGCTGGATCAGTCGGCGCAGCGGGCGGGCGCCGTAGGCCGGGTCGTAGCCGCGCACGGCCAGCCAGAACCGGGCCGAATCGCTGACGTCCAGCTTCAGCCGCCGCTGGGCCAGGCGCTTCTGCAGCTGAGCCAGCTGGATGTCGACGATGTCCTCCAACTCCTCCTCGTTCAGCGCGTGGAACATCACCACGTCGTCGAGGCGGTTGAGGAACTCCGGCTTGAACGCCGAGCGCACGGCGTTCATCACGAAGTCCTGATCGCCGCCCGCCCCCAGGTTGGAGGTGAGGATGAGGATGGTGTTGCGGAAGTCGACCGTGCGGCCCTGGCCGTCGGTCAACCGGCCCTCGTCGAGCACCTGCAGCAGGATGTCGAACACGTCCGGGTGGGCCTTCTCGATCTCGTCGAACAGCACCACCGTGTAGGGCCGCCGCCGCACCGCCTCGGTCAGCTGGCCGCCCTGGTCGTATCCGACGTAACCGGGCGGGGCGCCGACCAGGCGAGCCACCGAATGCTTCTCGGAGTACTCGCTCATATCGATGCGGATCATGGCGCGCTCGTCGTCGAACAGGAAGTCCGCCAACGCCTTCGCCAGCTCGGTCTTGCCGACGCCGGTCGGGCCGACGAACATGAACGAGCCGGTCGGCCGGTTCGGGTCGGCCACCCCGGCGCGCGCCCGGCGCACCGCGTCGGAGACGGCCTGCACGGGCTGCTTCTGCCCGACCACGCGCTTGCCGAGCTCCTCCTCCATGCGCAGCAGCTTCTGGGTCTCGCCCTCGAGCATGCGGCCCACCGGGATTCCGGTCCACGACGACACCACCTCGGCAATATCGTTGGGCCCCACCTCTTCCTGGAGCATGACCTCGCCGTCCGCGGCGGTGCCCGCCTTCTTCTCGGCCTCGGCCAGTTGCTTCTCCAGCTGCGGGATGCGGCCGTAGCGCAGCTCGGCGGCCTTACCGAGATCGCCGTCGCGTTCGGCGCGCTCGGATTCGCCCCGGAGCGTCTCGAGCTCCTCCTTGACGACGCGGACCGAGTCGATGGCCTGCTTCTCGTTCTGCCAGCGAGCCATCAGCTGGCTGAGCTTCTCGCGATCGTCGGCCAGCTCCTGGCGCAGCTTCTCCAGCCGCTGCTTGGAGGCCTCGTCGGTCTCCTTGGCCAGGGCCATCTCCTCTATCTCGAGGCGCCGCACGGCCCGCTCGACCTCGTCGATCTCGACGGGGCGCGAGTCGATTTCCATGCGCAGCCGCGAGGCGGACTCGTCGACCAGATCGATCGCCTTGTCCGGCAGGAACCGCGAGGTGATGTAGCGGTCCGACAGCGTGGCCGCGGCGACCAGCGCGGAGTCGGTGATGCGCACGCCGTGGTGCACCTCGTAGCGCTCCTTGAGTCCGCGCAGGATGCCGATGGTGTCCTCGGCCGAGGGCTCGCCGACCAGCACCTGCTGGAAGCGGCGCTCCAGGGCGGCATCCTTCTCGATGTGCTTGCGGTACTCGTCCAGCGTGGTCGCGCCGACCAGCCGCAGTTCGCCGCGGGCGAGCATCGGCTTGATCATGTTGCCCGCGTCCATGGCCGATTCGCCGGTGGCGCCCGCGCCGACGATGGTGTGCAGCTCGTCGATGAAGGTGATGACCTCCCCGGCGCTCTGCTTGATCTCCTCGAGCACGGCCTTGAGCCGCTCCTCGAACTCGCCGCGGTACTTCGCACCGGCCACCATCGCGCCCAGGTCCAGGGCGACAAGTCGCTTGCCGCGCAACGATTCCGGCACGTCACCGGCGATGATGCGCTGGGCCAGGCCCTCCACGATCGCGGTCTTGCCGACGCCGGGCTCGCCGATCAGCACCGGGTTGTTCTTGGTGCGGCGGCTCAGCACCTGTACGACGCGGCGGATCTCGGTATCGCGGCCGATGACCGGATCGAGCTTGCCTTCGCGGGCCGAGGCGGTCAGATCGGTGGAGTACTTCTCCAGCGCCTGATAGCTGCCCTCGGGATCTGGCGAGGTCACCCGGGTGTTGCCGCGGACGGCGGTGAACGCCTCGCGCAGCGCGTCGGCGGTGGCGCCGTATTTCAGCAGCAGCTGCGAGACATCGGAGTCGCCCTCGGCCAGGCCGACCATCAGGTGCTCGGTGGAGACGTACTCGTCGCCGAGTTCGGTGGCCAGCTTCTGCGCGGCGGTGACCGCGGCCAGCGATTCGCGTCCCAGCTGCGGCGATGTGGTGGCGCCGGTCGCCCGGGGGAGCCGGTCGACGATGTCCTGGGCCTCGCGCCGCACCGCTGCCGGGTCGACAGCGACGGCCTTCAGCAAGGGGGCGGCGATGCCATCGGTCTGATCCAGCAACGCCACCAACAAGTGCGCCGGACGGATCTCCGGATTGCCCGCGGCGGAGGCCGCCTGCAGGGCGGCGGTCAGCGCCGCCTGGGTCTTGGTGGTGGGATTGAACGAGTCCACGTGCACCTTCCTACTAGTCGATTCCGCAGCGCCCGATGTGCTGCTCCGATCAGTTCAACGCCGTAGAAGTTGAGTGTGTTCCGCTCAAGCCTAGATTTTTGACCCGAGTCAACGCTACGCGCCGCGAACGAAACCGAATGCCCTGAATTGCATAACTATTCGGTGCACTCTGCCTACGATGGCCGTGCTCGACGCATCACCCAGCTGACCGAACACCCGTTCCGGACGAATGGAGCAGCGATGCGCGCGATGGTGGTACAGAAGTTCGGTGACCGGCCCGGGTCGGGCGATATGCCGACGCCGGAGCCGGGGCCCGGCAGCATCCAGATCCGGATCGAGGCGGCCGGGGTCAATCCCTACGACCGCAAGCTCATCGACGGCATCCTCCAGGGCAAGCTTCCCTACGATTTTCCGATGATTCCGGGGGTCGACGGCGCCGGAACGGTCTCCGCCGTGGGCGCCGGCGTCGGCGTCTTCTCGATCGGCGACCGGGTGGCGGGGAAGTTCCTGGTCCCGCCGATCGGGCACGGCACCTTCGCCGAATTCACCACCGCGCCCGAGGACAAGGCCACCCTGATCCCCGACGAGGTCACCGCCCTGCAGGCCGCGGCGCTGCCGACGGCCGGACTCACCGCCCAGGACCTGGCCGACGCGACCGGCATCGGCTCCGGTCGACTGGTGCTGATCAACGGCGCGGCGGGCGGCGTCGGCTCGTTCCTGGTACAGCTGGCCGCCACGGCCGGGGCGCAGGTGATCGCCACGGCCCGCCCCGACGACAGCGACCGGATGATCCGGCTGGGCGCGACAGAGGTGGTCGACTACACCCGGGCCCCGGTCGGCGACTCGGTGCACTTCGCCCATCCGGACGGCATCGACGTGCTGATCGACCTGGTCTCTCCCGCACCGCAACTGGCCGACCTCACGCGGATCGTGCGACCGGGCGGCCTGGTCTACAGCACGATCTTCGCCGCCGACGAGGCCGCACTGCGCGCCCGCGGCCTGAAGGGCGGCAACTTCGAATCCACCGGCGGGGCCCCCGAACTGCGCCGCCTGCTGCAGCGCGTGGCCGACGGCGACGTGGTGGTCCCGATCGACGCGGTCCGCCCGCTCACCGACGCCCCCGACGTGCTGGGCGCGAGCGGTGCCCGCGGGAAGACGGTGCTCGTCGTCTGAGCGGAAGTTCCCAGCCCCGGGACGAACCGCGTCCGTCGGTCACGATCTGTGGGGCGTCACGACCTGCGACAGAGGGAGCCCACCATGACGACAGCGGCACACCTGCCCGGTCGTGCGGTCGCCGCGGTCCGCAACCGGATCGATCGCGGCCCCGGTGGCGGCAGCGACAATTCGGCCCTGGTGATCGCGCCGGGCAACTGGGAGGCCAGCGACCCGTTCCTGCAACTGTCCGAGAACTGGTTCAGCACAACGGGATTCGACTGGCATCCACTGCGTGGCTTCGAAGCCGTCACCTATGTCGTCGACGGTGAACTCGAGTATCGCGACAATCGCGACGGCGGCGGTGTGCTGGAACCCGGTGACGCGCACTGGCTGACGGCCGGACGGGGCGTCATGCACGCGGAGGCCGCGCACCGCGGGCGGCCGGTGCACACCCTGCGCCTGTGGCTGAACCTACCCGCCGCCGACAAGTTCGCCG
Source organism: Nocardia thraciensis (assembly GCF_054782435.1). Taxonomy (NCBI): domain Bacteria; kingdom Bacillati; phylum Actinomycetota; class Actinomycetes; order Mycobacteriales; family Nocardiaceae; genus Nocardia; species Nocardia thraciensis. The sequence continues at coordinate 187,572 of NZ_BAAGSM010000037.1, read as the reverse complement.
AACCGTCCGCGCGGGAACTGCGCGGCGCGCAGATGCCGGCGCGGTCCGAGGAGGGTGTGCTCGTGCGGGTATTCGCCGGACGATCCGGCGATATCACCGGACCCGCCTCCGGTCACCTGCCGGTCACCCTCGTCGATGCCCGCATCGAGCCCGGACACACCCTGAGCCAGGAGATCCCGGCGGGACAGCGCGGCTTCGCCTACGTGCTCGAGGGCGGCGGGCGCTTCGGCGCCGACGGCACCGCCGCGCGTGCGGGCCAGGTGGTGCACCTCGAGATCGCCGACACCGAGACCTCCCTGTCGATCACCGCGGACACCGGCCTGCGCGTGCTGCTGTGCACCGGGAGCCCGATCGCCGAGCCGGTGGTCGCCTTCGGCCCGTTCGTGATGAACACCGACGATCAGATCCGCCAAACCCTGATCGACTACAAACGCGGGTCCTTCGGGCCGTTCCCGGCCGCTTGAGCGTCCTGCCTCGTCGAACGTCGTTCGCGCCGTCCGTTTTCCGCGCTGATCGCCGCCCGAAAACACGATCGTTCCGGGTTTCACCACCGGTCATTGTGGGTAATGGAATCCGCCCATAACCGTGCGACCACGGTTTTTTCGGGGATACTGGACCGCGAGGCCGCCGGTACACCGGTGGACAGTTCTATGTAGAAAGGAAGCTCGACGTCGTGGATGCGCGTACGGCTGCGCTGGTCCGCGCCAACTTCCGGTCCGTTGTCGAGGCGCCGAACGGGCCCGAGCGGTTGATCAACGCGTTCTACGGGCACCTGTTCGCGGAGAATCCGCAGTTGCGTGAACTCTTCCCACCGGCGATGGATATGCAGGCCAAGCGGCTGATGACAGCCATCGGCTTCGTTCTCGACCACCTCGAGGACTGGGATCGCGCTCAGCGCTTCCTCGAGCAACTCGCGCGCGACCATCGCAAGTTCGGTGTCCAGCCGGGCCACTACGACCTGGCCGGACGCGCGCTGGTCGCCGGGTTCCGGACCTACAACGGCTCGAACTGGACCCGGCAGCTGGAGGAGGGTTGGCGCGATATCAGCATCCTGATCTCGGCCTCGATGGCGATCGGCGCCAACTCCGACACCTCGCAGCCGTACTGGGAGGCGACGGTGGTCGGCCACCGCCGGGTGCTCGACGATCTGGCCATCGTGCGGCTGCAGTCGGAGTCGCCGATTCCGTACCAGGCCGGGCAGTACGTGCCGGTGTCGATTCCGCAGCGGCCGAAGATGTGGCGCTACCTGTCGCCCGCCATCCCGACGAACCCGTACGGGGAGATCGAGTTCCACGTGCGCAAGGTCCGCACGGGCTGGGTGAGCCCCGCGATCGTCAACGAGACCCGGGTCGGGGATCCCTGGCTGATCGCCGGGCCGCTGGGCGGGCTGCACGTGGAGCGCGACACCGGCCGCGACGTGCTGCTGATCGGCTCCGGCACCGGCGTCGCGCCGCTGCGCGCCCAGCTGATCGAGATGGGCAGGCGCGGCATGAATCCGCGGGTGCACTTCTTCATCGGCGGCCGCTACCCCTGCGACCTGTACGACGTCGAGAACATGTGGCAGCTGTCGTTGAGCAATCCGTGGCTGACCGTGATTCCGGTGTGCGAGAACGAATCCAACCCGTGGTGGCACCCGTACCCGCCGGTCGATCCGCCGTTCGGCATGCACCGACGGTTGATCGGTAATCTGGGCGCGGTGGTCGCCAGCTTCGGCGCGTGGGCGGACCGACAGATCCAGATCGCCGGGTCGGCACGGATGATCGCCGACACCAAGCGCGCACTGATGGCGGTCGGCACACCGGAGTGGACGATCATGTCCGATCCGGTGTGAGAGGTTCCGGCCGAAAGCACGCCGGAATGACGAGCTGCGCAGGGCACGCCGGAATGACAAGGTGCGCAGGCACACCGGAATGATGAGCTGTGCAGGAACTCTTCGACTGATAGGGGTAGCCCAGTGACGATCGGGCCCGACGACACCGGCGAAATCTACCTGGGCGCACCGACGGAGTGGACCACGACGGTGGTGGGTCATCACCGGTTGCGCCACGACATCGCGGTGATCCGCCTGATCGGCGAGTACGTGCCGTTCCTGGCCGGGCAGTCGGTGGAGGTCCAGCTGCCGCAGCATCCCGGGCTGCGGCGGCGGCTGTCCCCGGCGCTGCCGCCCTCCCTGGACGGCAAGCTGGAGTTCCACGTGCGGACGGTGCCCGGTGGGTGGTGCAGCGGCTCCATCGTGGCCGATACCCGGCCCGGCGATCAATGGCGGATCGGCGCACCGGCGGGCTGGCTGAGCGTCGACGACTGGGCCACCGACGTCGTGATGATCGCGGGCGGAACGGGTTTGGCGCCGCTGCGCTCGCTGCTGCTGGAACTGGCCCGCCGCCCCGAGCCGCCGCGCACCCACCTGTTCATCGGCGGCCGTTCCCCCCGCGACCTGTACGCCTCGGACATGCTGTTCCTGCTGGCGGGCGAATTGCCCTGGCTCACCGTCGTTCCCGTGGTCGAGAGCGCCTACGACCCGGAATGGCAGGACGACTGGTACGAAACCTGCCGCGTGGACGTCGGTTTCGACGTGAACGAGATGCTGGAGGGCACCCTCGCCGAGGTGGTCGGCGATATGGGCCCGCTCCTGAACCACCAGGTGCTGGTGTGCGGTTCTCCGGGCATGGTCCGGTCGACCATGGACAGCCTGATCCGAAACGGAACCCCGGCGGAAGCCATTCGCTACGAGGGGATTTAGAGCCACCGGGTATTTCCGGCGGGCCGATGGGTTGGCGCTCGGTGTATTGCCCAGGCTGTGCAGCTAGAACAGGGGGTCGTGGCGGATGTTGTTGGTGGGGGTGCCTGCGGCCATGAGGCGGAACTTGGTGGTTTGCACCATGCTTGGGGAGCCGACTATCTGCACGTCGCGGTCGGCCCAGGGGCCCTCGGCGGCGACCACCTTGCCGATCTGGCCGAAGCGGCGGGGTTCCAGGCCCGGGAGTTCGCGCGACCGGTCGTCGGAATCGTAGAACCACCACGGGTTTTCGCTGTTCTCCACGACCGGAGTGACGGTGAGCCACTTGTTGGCGATGGCGAGTTCGCTGAGGGTCTGCAGGTCGTAGAGGTCGCACGGATGATGGCCGCCCACGAACAGCTGCACCCTGGGATTGGACCGCCGCTTGGTCATCGCCATGAGCTGGGCGCGCAGTGGCGCGATGCCGGTACCGCAGCCGACCATCAGCATCTTGCGCCGCGTATTGCGGAGAATGCCGAGCCCGCCCAGCGGCGACCCCAGCAGCCACCTATCGCCCACCACCGTATGCCCGACCACTGAGGGACTGACCCAGCCCCCGGTGACGGCGCGGACGTGAAATTCGATCTCCCCCTGGTCGTTCGCGGGCACGGCCGGTGACATGTACCGCCACATTCGCGGCCGGGACGGAATCTGCACGCTCAGGTACTGCCCGGCGGCGTACTGCATCGGCTGATCCAGCCGCAGCCGCACAATCGCCAGATTCTGCAGCACCTCGCGGTGCTCGATCACGGTTCCGGTCCAGTACGGCGGCGTGTCCTCGCGTTCGGCGGCGCCGATCATGGTGTCGGCGATGACGCCGATGCCCTCGTTCCAGGCGCGCTCCACCTCGTCGGTCCACAGCTCCGTCCCGGCGTGGGCGCACAGCGCCGTCTGCAGCGATTTTCCCACGGCCGCATAGTGTTCGGCGGTCACGCCGTACTTGCGGTGGTCGCGCCCGAGCTGCGCCAGGAAGGGCAGCAGCCGGTCCGGCTCCTCCAGCCGGTCCACCGTGTAGGCGATGGCCCGCACCAGCCGGTCGCGCTGGGCGTCGAGGGCGGCCGGGAAGAAATCGCGAACGTGCGGATGCTCGGTGAACAAGATGGCGTAGAACGATCGGGCCAGCTTCTCCGGTCCCCCCTCCTCCGCAGCAACCGCCTTGAACGTCGTTCTAATCAATGCGACGGTCCGCGAATCCATGTGTCTCACAACCCCATTTCGCATTCGAGCACGGGCCGCGAGAACGAGTGAGGTGCTGCGGACACTCGACAGCAGCCGATGTGAATCGAGTGTAGGTGAGGTTTGCCAGCGACGGAATGGTCCGTTTAAACAACGCGCATGTAATTCCGTTTAAACCAGGAGTCTGGGTGTAAACCCCCGTGGAAACAGACCGTTTGACTAGGACACGCCGCTCGAATAGGTCTGCACATCAACTAATTTGGGTGATTCGTTTTGTGGATCGCCGATTTGCAGCGACATTGCCGCAAACAGTAGACATGTCGCAGCGCACTACGAAACCTCGCGAATCCGACAGTCCGGCAACGACACCGCGACCCGCCCCCTATTTCCGGCACGAACGTCCCACTCGCCCACGCTGTTCCATGCACCTGCAAGCACAGCACATATCTCGCAACAAAACGCAAGCCTGCAAAGCCATGCTTCCCAACGCAATTAGAGACTGGACAGTACGGCACCTTCTCCTCAGTCCGGCGTACTTTTGGCCGGAATCCACAGCGAGACCCCGGCCAAAAGCGTGCCGGGGATGACGACGGACGGGCATACCCGGGGATGACGACGGACGGGCATGCCCGGGGATGACGACGGGCGAGCATGCCCAGGGATGACGACGAGCGGACATGCCCGAGGATGACGACGAACGGACATGCCGGGGATGACGACGAACGGACATGCCCAGGGATAACGACGGGCGGACATGCCCAGGGATAACGACGAACGGACGTGCCCCGGGATGACGACGGGCAGACATGCCGGGGATGACGATGATGGGCGGACGTGCCCCGGGATGACGATGGGCCGACATGCCGGGGGTGACGATGGGCGGGGCGACGCAGGCCCACGGGTGGGGTGATCAAGGCGGCGGCGACAGCCGGGACGAGGACAGCGCCTCCGGTTTCCCAGGGGCGCTGTCCTAGAGGTGTTTTCGCGGCAACTACCGCCGCTTGTTGCGCGGCTGCCACACCACCAGTGCCGTGCTGCGCTGCGGTGGGGTCAGCTCCGGGCGGTAGCCGACGCGCAGCCGCTCGACCTCGGCGGCCAGGCTCCGGACCTGCTCCTGCAGGTCCTCGACCTGATTGGTGAGTTCGATGATCCGCTTGATACCGGCCAGGTTGACGCCCTCGTCCTGGGACAGCCGCTGCACCTCGCGCAGCAGTTCCACGTCCCGGGCCGAGTAGCGGCGACCGCCGCCGGAAGTGCGTTGCGGAGTCACCAGACCCAGCCGGTCGTACGTGCGCAGCGTCTGCGCGTGCATACCGGCCAGCTGGGCCGCCACGGAAATCATGAAGAACTCCGTGGCGCCGTGTGCCTTCTTCGGATCGCCGTTCATCACGCACCTGCCCATCCAGCACGCGGGTCGAACCCGCCGGCCTTCTCCGCCTCCGCATAGCGCCGCAGCGCCTCGGAGGCATCGTCGTCCAGCTTCTGCGGCACCGCGACCTTCACCGTGACGAGCAGGTCGCCCGCGCCGCCGCCCCGCTTGGGCACACCGCGTCCACGCACCCGCAGGGTACGCCCGTCGGCCGTGCCCGGGGGCACCTTCACGCCGACCCGCCCGTCCAGGGTCGGCACCGAAACCGTTGTGCCCAGCACCAGTTCACCGTAACTGACCGGCAGCACCAGGGTCAGGTCGTCGCCGTTGCGGCCGAAGACCTTGTCCTGGCTGACGTGCACGGTGACGAACAGGTCGCCCGCCGGGGCGCCGCGCAGACCCGCCTCTCCCTGACCGGCCAGGCGAATGCGCTGACCGTCCCGGACCCCGGGCGGGATCCGCACGGTGATGGTGCGGGTGCGGTTCTGGATGCCGGAGCCGTGGCAGTCCGAGCACGGGTCGTCGATGATCGACCCGGTCCCGCGGCAGTCGTCGCACGGCTCGCTGAACCCGAACGCACCCTGGTTGCGGCTGATCACACCGGTTCCGTTGCAGTGCGGGCAGACTCGCGGGCTGGTGCCCGGCTTGGCGCCGCTACCGTGACAGGTGGTGCACGGCGACGGGCTGGTCATCCGCAGCGGCACCGTGACGCCCTGCGCGGCCTCGCGGAATCCGAGGGTCGTCTCGGTCTCCACATCGCTGCCGCGCCGCGGCCGCGTCGAGGTACGCGCTCCGGCGCCACGGTTGAACAGGCCGCCCAGCAGGTCACCCAGGCCACCGTCGCCACCCGCGGCCTGCGCGCCGCCGAAGATGTCACCCAGGTTGAACTCGCTGAAGCCGCCCTGCCCGTAACCGCCGCCGGGCGAGAACCCGCCGCGGCCGAAACCGCCGCTGGCGAACAGCCTTCGGGCCTCGTCGTACTCCTTGCGCTTCTCCGGATCCGACAGCACGGCATGCGCCTCGCTGACGGCCTTGAACCGCTCCTCGGCCTTGGCGTCGCCCGGATTCTTGTCCGGGTGCAGGTCACGGGCCAGCTTGCGGTAGGCCTTCTTGACGTCGTCGGCGGTGGCGCTGGAGGAAATACCCAGCTCTTTGTAGAAGTCCTTCTCCAGCCACTCCCGATTCACCGGGCATCTCCTCCTTTCCTGTTGTCGTCCGGCCCGCGGGCCGGAAGGCGCGTCTTACGCGATGCCGTCGGCATCGTCGCCAGCGTTCGCCACGTCCGGTGTCTCCACCAGATCCGTCACCCCGTCGGTGACTCCCACGAGCGCGTGCCGCAGGACTCGGTCACCGAAGCGGTAGCCCTTGCGCATCACCACGCCGATCACCGGATCGTGGCCCTCGCCCTCGTGCTGCACGGCCTCGTGCAGCGTGGGGTCGAAAGGCTCGCCCTCGCTGCCGAATTCCTCGAGGCCCTGCTTGGTCAGCGCGTCGACCAGCTTGTCCGCCACCGACTTCAGCGGCCCGGACTCCAGGTCGCCGTGCGCCTTGGCGCGGTCGAGATCGTCGAGCACGCCGAGCAGTTCGGTGACCACCGACGCCTTGGCCGTGTCGATCGCGGCCTTGCGGTCGCGCTCCACCCGGCGCCGGTAGTTGGCGTATTCCGCGGTCAGCCGCTGCAGATCCGCGGTGCGCTCGGCCAGTTCGGTGCTGATCGCGTCGGCGAGGGCCGAGCCGTTGCCGGACTCGGCGCCACCGGCCTCCGGGGCGGGGGCCGCGGCGCCGTCGGCCCCGGCCTCCGCCTCGCCCTGCGGCGCAGGGCTTTCGGAGTAACCCTCGAACTCCGGAGCGGAGCCCGCGGTGCGACCCTCGAACTCGTCAGCGGCGCGACCCTCGAATTCCGACGGCTTCACCTTCCGCTTGTCCACGATGGTGATCGGCTCCTGTTCGGGGTTGCGTTCGGTCACTTCTTCTCCGGCTCTTCCACGACCTCGGCATCCACGACGGTGTCGTCGGTGGTGGATCCGGCGGGACCGTCACCGTTGCCCGACGCGGCCGACTCCGCCGCCGACGCCTCGTAGATAGCCTGGCCCAGGGCCTGCGACTCGGTGGCCAGCTTCTCCACCGCCGTCTTCACGGCCGCGGTGTCGGTGCCCTTCAGCGCCTCCTTGGCCTCGCCGATGGCCGCCTCGACCTTCTCCTTCACGTCGGCCGGGACCTTGTCCTGGTTGTCGGCGATGAACTTCTCGGTCTGGTGCACCAGCGATTCGGCCTGGTTGCGGGTCTCCGCCTCCTCGCGACGCGCCTTGTCCTCGGCCGCGTGCGCCTCGGCGTCCTTCACCATGCGTTCGATCTCCTCCTTGGACAGGCCGGAGCCGTCCTGGATCTTGATCGTGTTCTCCTTGCCGGTGCCCTTGTCCTTCGCGGTCACGTGCACGATGCCGTTGGCGTCGATGTCGAAGGTGACCTCGATCTGCGGCACGCCGCGCGGGGCCGGCGGGATGCCGGTCAGCTCGAAGGAACCGAGCAGCTTGTTGTGCGAGGCGATCTCGCGCTCGCCCTGGAACACCTGGATCTGCACCGAGGGCTGGTTGTCGTCGGCCGTGGTGAAGGTCTCCGAGCGTTTGGTCGGGATGGTGGTGTTGCGCTCGATGAGCTTGGTCATCACGCCGCCCTTGGTCTCGATGCCCAGCGACAGCGGGGTGACATCGAGCAGCAGGACGTCCTTGACCTCGCCCTTGAGCACACCGGCCTGCAATACGGCGCCGATGGCGACGACCTCGTCCGGGTTCACGCCCTTGTTGGGCTCCTTGCCGCCGGTCAGCTCGCGCACCAGGTCGGTGACGGCGGGCATGCGGGTCGAACCACCCACCAGGACAACGTGATCGATGTCCTTGACCGAGATGCCCGCGTCCTTGATCACCGACTGGAACGGCTGCCGGGTGCGGTCCAGCAGATCGGAGGTGATCTTCTGGAACTCGGCGCGGGACAGCTGCTCGTCGAGGAACAGCGGGTTCTTGTCCGCGTCGACGGTGATGTAGGGCAGGTTGATCGAGGTGCTCTGGCTCGAGCTGAGTTCGATCTTGGCCTTCTCGGCGGCCTCACGCAGGCGCTGCAGGGCCATCTTGTCCTTGGTCAGGTCGATGCCCTGGGAGCTCTTGAACTTGTCGACCAGCCAGTCGACGATCCGGTTGTCCCAGTCGTCGCCGCCGAGGTGGTTGTCGCCGGAGGTGGCGCGGACCTCGACGACGCCCTCGCCGATCTCCAGCAACGAGACGTCGAAGGTGCCGCCACCGAGGTCGAAGACCAAGATGGTCTGTTCCTTCTCGCCCTTGTCCAGGCCGTACGCCAGCGCGGCGGCGGTGGGCTCGTTGACGATGCGGAGCACGTTCAGGCCCGCGATCTGCCCGGCCTCCTTGGTGGCCTGGCGCTGCGCGTCCTCGAAGTAGGCGGGCACGGTGATGACCGCGTCGGTGATCTCCTCACCGAGGTAGGCCTCGGCGTCGCGCTTCAGCTTCATCAGCGTGCGCGCGGAGATCTCCTGCGCCGTGTACTTCTTGTCGTCGATCCCCACGTTCCAGTCCTCGCCCATGTGGCGCTTGACGGACCGGATGGTGCGGTCGACGTTGGTGACGGCCTGGTTCTTCGCCGGCTGGCCGACCAGCACCTCGCCGTTCTTGGCGAAGGCGACGATCGACGGGGTGGTGCGCGAGCCCTCCGAGTTGGCGACGACTACCGGCTCACCGCCTTCGAGTACGGCGATGACCGAGTTGGTGGTCCCGAGGTCGATACCGACCGCACGAGCCATGGTTGTTCCTCCTAGTTGACGTACGTGTGTGGGGTGCAGGGGCGAACCTCCTGCGGCGGACCTCGCCCCGAACACCTCACGGAGCACGGTCCCAGCAACGCTGAGCGTGGTCCACTCAATCCTGCCTGCACTCCGAACCGGAGTCAAACGAAGACTTGAGTCTCACTCACTCAACTTAGCCTCGATCGACTCAACGGACGGCACACCGCATCAATTCCCGCCGGGCGAAAATTCTTTCGGGAGCCCGGCGGGTCGTGGAGATGATCGTCGCTTCGACCGCCCTCAGGGGGCCGCGGCCAGGATCTCGTCGGCCAGTTCGCGGTCGAGGCTGATACGGACCAGGGCGGCGGCCAAGTCGGCGTCGCGGCCGCGGGGGCCGAGGTCGTCGAGGGCGTGCGGGTCGGTGGGCAGGTGCAGCTGTTCGGCGCCCTTGCGGGCGCGCTCGTCGAAGTGGGGACGCACCCAGGTCCACACGTCCTGCACCTCGCGCAGGAAGATGTCGGCGCCGACCGGGCCGATGCCCTTGAACTGTTGCAGCAGTTCGGCGAGGCGGCGCGGATCGCGGTCGGCCTCGTCGGCGAGCCTGCGCAGGTCACCGTCGTACTTGTCCAGCAGCAGGGCGGCGTTCTCGCCCAGCCGGGTCGCGGTGGACTCGTCGTAGCGCTTGTAGTGGGCGCGGCCCAGGGCGTCGACGAGTTCCTGCCAGTCGGCGTCGGCGACCCGCTGCGGGGTGCGGTAACCGGAGCTGTTCAGCTCCCGCGCGGCGGCCACCGCGATCTCCGCCGAGATCCGGGTGCTCAGCAGTTTCGCGAGCACGAGCAGTTGGAACAGCGGAGCGGGTTTGTCGGCCAGCGTGATCCCAGCCTCCGCGGCGTAGCTGGTGCCCGCGCGGTCCAGCAGCACGCGCACGATGTCGGTGTTCTTTCGACTCATCTCGCACCACCTTTCGTCAGCCTCGGCGTACCCCGCCAGTCGCGGGTTACACAGCTTCGTCGCGCTGTCGCCCGATATGTGGAACCGCAGTGTTCCGAAGTGACTGTCGGCCGCCCGGGGGCGGGGTACCGTGCGGGTATGAGGGCGGTGGTCTGTTCCGAAGGCGAGCTCGAGGTCGCCGAAATCGGTGCGCCGCAACCGGGTCCCGGCCAGGTCGTGCTCAATGTGCTGCGGTGCGGGATCTGCGGGTCCGACCTGCATGCCCGGGTGCACTGCGACGAACTCGCCGAGCTGGCGGCGGCCACCGGATACGACCGGTTCATGCGGTCGGACCAGCGGGTCGTGATGGGCCACGAATTCTGCGGGGAGATCGTCGAATACGGGCCGCGCTGCCGCACACGGTGGCGGCCGGGGACGCGGGTGGTGGCCCTGCCGATCGTCCGGCACGGGCGAATGCCGGAGCTGACCGGACTGTCGACGGCGGCCCCCGGTGGCTACGCCGAACAGGTCATCGTGCAGGAGGCGATGACCTTCCCGGTACCGAACGGGCTGTCGTCCGAGCATGCCGCGCTCACCGAACCCATGGCGGTGGCATGGCACGCGGTGCGCAAGGGCCGGGTGAACTCGCGGCAGACCGCGTTCGTGATCGGCTGCGGCCCGATCGGCCTCGCCGTGATCACCATGCTGCGCGCGGCCGGTGTGAAAACCATTGTCGCCAGCGATTTCTCACCCCGCCGCCGGGAGCTGGCCACCCGCTGCGGCGCCGATGTGGTGGTCGACCCCGGCACCGAATCGCCCTGGACCGCCGCACCGCGGAAGGGCCGTGTCATCGGGGTCGAGGATGTGCTCAATCTCGGCTTCGACGCGATGGACCGGCTCCGCCGAGTCCCGAAACTGCCGTGGTGGTATGTCTTTCGGCTGGCGCATACGCTCAATGCCGGGCCCGCCGGTCCGGTGGTCTTCGAATGTGTCGGTGTCCCGGGCATCATCGACCAGATCATCACCGCCGCCCCGCCGCGATCGCGGATCGTGGTGGTCGGGGTGTGCATGGAGACCGACAGCTTCCGCCCGGCGATGGCGATCAACAAGGAGATCGAGCTGCGGTTCGCGTTCGGCTACGATCCCGGCGAATTCCGCGACACCCTGCACATGATCGCCGACGGCAAGGTCGACCCGGCTCCGCTGATCACCGGCACCGTGGGCCTCGACGGCGTGGACAACGCCTTCGCCGCCCTCGGGAGCCCAGAGGAGCACGCCAAGATCCTCGTCGATCCCGCTAGCGCGGCCACCACGCCCTGAGCGACCGTGGGGCCGGTGCACGCTCACCGCGGGTGATCGGCGCCGGCGGCGGGCGCATCGATACCGCGGTCACCGAACGCCTCCGCCATGTCGACCGGCGCCCAGACACTCGCCGTCGCCGGCGCGGTGACCAGTGTCGACTCGGCCAATACCGGTGCCACCGCGGCAATATCCTCCGGTGTCACCGTCGTCAACCCGGCCGCTGCCAGCGCCTGTGCCGGGTCGGCGCGATAGTGCGCCGCGGCCTCGTCGTCGCGCAGGCCGATGAGGAATTCGCGTATCGCGTTGGTGCTCATCGCGCGTCGCCTCCTGGATCGGCGGATGCCGGGCGATCCGCGGCATCGACTTGTCGCTCTCACGCTAGGAACCGCCGTCGGCCGCCGAATCGGGGCGAAGCCCCCTGTTTTGCACGGCCGCGGGCCGGGCATTGGGGGAATTTCCCCGAACCGGCCCGGCCGGAGTAACAACGAACACCCAGCAACCGAAAGCACCGGTAGGTCGAAACGACCACTAAGCCTTGCGAACAACATGTGCTTCACCTCGCGTTTCGAACGACAGGGGCTCTCGAATGACGCATGGCCCGGTGCCCGGCGGCACCGTCGGATCGTCGATTGCGGCCGCCGCGGCGACCGCGGTCCGCTGCTTGCCGGACGAACAGGTGGTCGAGGTTCGGTGACAGCGAGTACCGCGATCGCGCACGATTCGCTCCCGGGTGCGCGAGAACTCTTCCGGGAGCTGGATTCCGCGGGTCCGGACCCGCTGATCTATCTGATCCGGGGCCGCTCCGGCACCGGTAAGTCGACGCTGCTGGCGGCGGTCCGGCACCGGCTGCGCGGCCGGGGGATCGTGTCGTGTGAGACCGCCGCCGAGGCGGCCGCGGGCAACGGGAGCCGTCCGGCCCTGATCGTCGACGACGCCCACGCCCTCGGCCCCCACGAGCTGGAAAAGCTTTGCGAGACCGTCGAATCGGGGCAGTACACGATGGTGCTGGCCACCCGTCCGCGGCCGCACGATCCGGCCCTGCGCGCCCTCACCGCGGCGGTATCGCGCCGCGGCCGGGTGCTCGACCTGCGCACCCTCGGCGTGGCCGATATCGCGCCGTTCGCACGGGAATTGGGAATGATGGTGCCGCGGCCGGTGTCCCAGCACATCCACGGGCGAACCGCGGGCATCCACGGCGGCGTGGTGGCGGCGCTGTCGGCGGCATGCGCCACCCGCCTGGAGGCGGGGATCGAGGCGGTCGACGAGGCGGTGACCGCCTGGGCGCGAAGGCTGCTCGACGACACCGACCAGGCGCTGCTGGACGCGTTCGTCATCGCGTCGACCGGCGCCGGACTGGATCCGATCGAGCTTGCCGAGGTACTGGACATGCCCGCCGACGACGCGGCGGATCTCATCGATCGCGCCCGCGCGAGCGCGCTGGTGACCGATGCCGACCTGCTGCTCGCGCTCGCGGTGGCGCCGCTGCGCACCCTTGTCGGCGACCGGCGCTTCCTCGCCGTCCAGCGGCGACTGCTGCGGGCCCGGCTCGAGGCGGGGCTGCTGCGCAACCACACCGCGCTGCTGCTGGCCGAGGGCGGCGTCCGCGATCCAGGACTGTCCGAATTCCTGTGCGGTGCAGCCGAAAAGGCGGGACCCGAGGCGAGCCGCTACTACGCGGCCGCGGCCGCGAGCGGCATCGGGGCCGGGTGGAAACCGACTCCGGCGGTGACGGTCCGCTGGGCGGAGGCCGCGGCCCGACTCGGCAACCACGACCTCGCACTGCGGCTGACCGAACCCCTCCTCGCCGGGCCGGACACCCCCGCAACGGAACTCGCGGCGGCCGTCCGCATCTGCTCCGGAGTGTGGATCCGCCGCGGACTCCCCGCCCGGGCGGCGGAGCTGTACTCGTGGCTCGGTCCGCAACGCGTCGGCACCGACGGGGCCGCCGGGGCCACGGTGTTGTACCTGGTGGGCGAAATCGATGCGGCCGCAGCGATGTCCGCCGCCGCGACATGGTGGCCCCCCACCGAGGCCACCGCCCACGCAAATCTCATCGCCGCAGCGGTGGCCCAATCCCTCGCCACCCCCACAGCAACCGACAGCACCACCGAACCGACGGACGAAACCACCTACGGTCCAGGCGCTTCCGCCGCCCGACACGGCGCTACGGACACGCCCTCGCCGATGCCGACCACCGCACCGACCGACGCGACCTGGGCCCCGACAGATTCGGACTCTTCCGGCACGAATATCGCCGCCGCCCCGCGGACCCAACCCGCCAGCACAGCAGTGCCTCGGCAAACGCCCACCACCGCGCCGCGCGCTGTCGCCCGGGATCAGGCCGGTCCGGACACCGCCGCCGTGGGCCACGGCGCCACTGGAACGCATTGGCGAACGTCCACCACACCGCCGGAGGACACCACTCGCGATCAGGACCGACATGGCGGCACGGGAACGCGGCCGCAGGTGTCCGATGCGGCGGGGCGCACAGCGGTCTTGGGGGCCGCGTCGGCGCTGATTCAGGCTGCGCGAAGTGAAGTTTCGGAGACCGCCGATCGCTTTCTGCCGTATTCGGCGGTATCTCTCGCGACGCTGCTGTGCCTGAGCATGGGCGAGCCGCGGCGGGCCGCCGATGCCCTGCGGGGGGCGGCCGGTCCCGTCGACACCGACGCAGCCGCGCTGACATATCCGGATGCGCCACCGACCTCCGACACGCGGACCTCCCCCGACCCCCACCTGCTGGTGCTCTCGGCGTGGACATCCATGCTGGGCGGCGACGAGCAGGCCGCGGCCGCACTCCTCGCGGCGCTGCCCCTCGACACCCTCCCGGCACGCGACCGGCTACTGGCGCACGGCGCCCTGGTGGGGTTGGCGCGGCGCAGCGGCGACCACGCCGCGCTGACGCTGACCTGGCAGGCCGCGCGCCCGCTGCTCGACGACGTCGGCGTCGACCTGCTGGCACTGCTGCCGATCGGCGAGCTGTGGCTGGCGGGTATCCACCTGCGCGACGAGGACCGGGTCGCCCCGCTGGTCGACGCGGCGGGAAAGCTGTTGCACCGCTTGGGCGTTCCCTCCGCCTGGTCGAACGTCTTCCACTGGTACGCGATCCAGGCGGCGATCGCGCACGGCCGCCCCGACGAGCTGATGGCCCCCGCACGGCGTCTGCAGGCCGCGGCCCGGGCCGGGGATCCGCACGCGGCGGACCTGGCCGGTGCGGGCCGCACCTGGGTGCTCGTGTTGCGGGGCGAGGTCGTCGGCGAGCGGGTGACCGCCGCGGTCCACAGGCTGGCCGACATCGGCATGGCCTGGGATGCCGCGCGACTGGCGGGCGACGCCGCCCTGGCGGCCGACGATTCCGCGACGGCGACCGCGCTGCTGAAACTCGCCCGCACCGTCCGCACCCGATCCCGCCCGCCCCGGCTGCCGCTGCCCTCGCCCGAACCCGTCCAGGGTCCGCGGCCCGCGGCCGTAGCGCACGACACCATGCTCAGTGAGCGCGAACGCGAGGTCGCCGAACTTGTGCTTTTAGGACTCACCTACCGGGAAATCGGCGCTCGACTGTACATCTCGGCGAAGACGGTGGAGCATCATGTCGCGCGGATCCGGCGTCGGATCGGAGCCGGGTCCCGTTCGGAGTTATTGTCGATGCTCCGCGCCATGGGCCACGGCTCACTGCTCGTGTGACATCCGGTGCGGAGCCGACGGAACACACCGAAGCGAGGTAGAAGAGGATGGCCACAGGGGTGGGCCTGCGCATCGCGGAGGACGAATGCATCGCGGCCATCGTTGCCGGAGCCGGTGAACCGGACGACGATCCGACCGAACCCCACTACATCGTCCGCGATTCGGTATTGCACATGTCCGACGACGGCGATGCCGCGCTGGGCGGCGACCCGCCGGAAGGACACTCCCACTCCATCACCGAATTCTTCGCGGCCGTCGGCGACCCGGCCGGTATCTCGGTCGACGACGGCGAGGCCTACCGCGCCGAGGACCTGGTCGCGACCGCGCTGTTCTGCCTGATCAACCTGGCGGCCGACCATCTCGACGGCCCGGCGGAGTTCTACGCCACGCACCCGGCGGACTGGCCCGCCCAGCAGGTGAGCGCGCTGCGCGACGCCCTCGACTATCTCGGCCTGCGCTCGGTGGTGCTGGTCAGCGAGGGCGACCTACCCGACCCCCCGGGCGAGAGCGGGAGCACCCCGGGGGCGCCGGACACGGCAGGCCGCGACTACGCCCGCAACGCCGCACGCGCCGCCTTGGCGGCCGTCTTGGCCACTCCGGCCGGAACCACCCCGCCGGATCCGACCCACACCGAGAATTCGCTGATCGCCACGGATGTGCTCCCCGCACTCTCCGCCGACGGGTCTGTGGCGCAGGCCTATTCCGCGGCCATGCCCGCGGCGTATTCGGCGGATATTCCGACGGCCTATTCGGCCAGCGTGCCGACGGCCTACTCCGAGGCCGCACCCGCGGACAACCCCGCCGCTGCGGCGGCCGGAGCCGCGGCGTCGACCGCGGCCGAACCGCCGTCCACACCACCGGCGGAATCCCGCCGCAACCGCCGCACCCTCCTGTTGGTCGCGGCCGCCGCCGTCTGCGGCCTGGTGCTCGGCGGTGTGGGGATGCTGCTGATGCGCGACGAGCCCGCCACCCCCGTCCCACCGCTACCCAACGCCCGGTCCGAGCCCGTCCCGACGACCGCCGCCCCGCCGCCCGTCTTCGTGGCCCCGCCGCCGACGACCGTCATCGTGGTACCCGCCCCGGAGCCGGAGACCCTCGAACCCGCTCCCCCGCCGCCACCGCCGACCACCGAGCCCGCGCCGCCGCCGCCGACGACCACCTCGCCGACGCGGACCCCCCGGCCCACTCCCACCACACCGCGGCGCACCCCGACTCCGCTGCTGCCGTACGTGCCTATCCCGAGTTGGCTGCCGTACCCGACGCTGGATAAGCCCTACCGCTGAACTCCGTGATCGTTTCGTAGCGAACTCCGCGCATTTGTGCCCTAAAGTGAAGCGCTGACCCGAGTCTCCGGCGCCCGACCGGACACTCGGTCTGCTGCAGGACGAGGGCCGGTGCCCCACAACGGTTTACCGCCCGCGGATTCACCTGGCACAACGGTGCCTGACGAAGGGACTTCATGCGCAAGTTGCCGGCGCGTCGCGCCACGGTCAAAGCTGCCGCGGTTGCGTTCGCCTCGACCATTCTCCTAGGTCCCTGGATCGGCTCTCAGCCTGCGCTAGCGGAACCGGCCCCGAATGCGGTGCAGCTCAACGCCGATCAGCTGCCCCTGGAACTGACGCAGGCGATCACCCGAGACCTGAAGATGACAGCGGCCGAATACCTCGACCGTTCCGCGCGCGCACAGCAGCTGCGCACCTACGCCCAGGAGTTCCGCTCCGAGCGCCCCGACGATTTCGCGGGCGCCTGGATGGCCCCGGACGGCAAACCGGTCGTCGCGGTCACCTCGCTCGACGCCGCGCACGTCGCCGCCTCCGACGGCTATCAGACGCGGCTCGCGCCGATCTCCGCGAACAGTCTGGAGTCCTCGCTCGATCAGCTCGTCGGCTGGATCGGCGGCCTGCCGCGCGAGATCTCCGCCGCCATCAACTCGGTGGCCGTCGATTTCCTCAACAGCCAGCTGGTGCTCAACGTCGCCAACACCCCGGCCGGGCATCTGCTCAATCTGCCGACGCTGATCGCCAACGTCAAGGTGGTGCTCTCGCCCGACGGCGGCGGTCCCGTGGAGCGCCGCCCGATGGCGGGCGACACCTACATCAGCGCGCCGACCGCACTCGACAATGCGGAGCTGAAGGCGGTGGATGTCTGCTCCTTCGGCTTCAACAGCACCGACGCCGCGGGCAACGCGCTGAATATCAGTGCGGGACACTGCGATCCGAATCTCGACAAGGGCGACGGCCAGGCCGACGTCTACCTGCCCAATATCCGCGACCTCAAGGCCAGCCCGAAGCTCGGCACCTTCGTGCGCGCCCGGGTGGGCGGCCAGAGCGGCCTGGACTATTCGGTGATCAAGCTGAGTGAGCGCGCGGTCAAGGCCGGGATGGACCAGCCGTCGGTGCGCGGTGCCAACGGCACCACCCTCACCGTGACCGGCACCGCCGAGCCCGTCGTCGGCGCGCCGATCTGCAAATCGGGCCAATCCTCCACATTCACCTGTGGATTCGTGGTGGCCGACCGCGTGGAGACGCAGCTGTTCACCTCGACGGGCGAATCCAAGACCGTGCGCGGGTTCGCGAGCTCGGCCTGCACGCTCGGCGGCGACAGCGGCGGCGCGATCGTGTCCGGCACGCTGGCGCTGGGCATCACCAGCGGGTCGAATGCGGCCGACGCGCCCGACTGCGGCGAGGCCAATATCGGTCTGGCACAGTATGGTGGCACCGCATCGCTCGGAATTCCGATCCGGGCGATCCTCGCCGACATCGACGCCGCCTCCGAGGGCGGAATCGGCTCCGGTGTCTCGGTTCGCACCCGCCCGAACGCCGGGTGAAAGCCGAACGAATGATGAACTATTCGCGTAACACCCTGACACTGTGTCGGTATGTCCGAGTGTCAACCGAAATAGACCCCGGGATAAGTAGGCATAACCGTGCACAACCCATATAGTCGGCACATGCTCCTGCCACGCATCCGTCTTTCGCCGCCCGTCGCGGGTCGGCACCCGCACATCCGCCGCCGCAATCGCCGCGCCCTCCCCTTGGTCGCGGCGTCGATGCTGGTCCTCGGACCACTGGCGGCGACGGCGTCCGCGGAACCCGCTCCGGCGCCCGCCCTGCCCGCCGATCTGATCTCGGCCGTTACCCGGGATCTGCACATCTCCCCCGACGAGTACATGCACCGCGCCGACGTCGCGCAGCAGGTCGGCGCCTTCGCCACCAACGCGCAGCGGCAGTACCCACAGGCGTTCGCGGGCGCGTGGCTCGACGAGGCCGGTAAGGCCGTGGTGGCGGTGGCGCAGGGGCAGGGTTCCGACGCCGCCCGCAAGTCGGCGCAGGACGCCGGCTTCCAGGTCAAGGACGTCGCCAAGAGCGAGACGGTGCTCCGCAGCGAGAAGAACGCCTTCCAGCAGTGGCTCTCGACGCAGCCGGAGGCGGTCGCCCAGGCGGTGCGCGGCGTCGTCGTCGACACCGTGAACAACAGCATCGCCGTGCGAGTGGAGAAGGCCGGGCTGCCGATGCCGGGCTTCGTCGATCCGGCCCGGGTGATCGTGATGCCGAAGGCGCCGGTGGGCCCGGAGGAGGCCGACGTCGCGCAGGCCACCCCGATCGCCGGCGAGCAGGGCCCCGGCCCGTACGCGGGCGGCGACGGCTACGCGTCGGTGGCGGGCAAGATGAAGCTGGTCTGCTCGGCCGGGTTCAACGGCCTGGACCGCAACGACAACATCGTGAACATCACCGCGGGTCACTGCGATCCGAACATCCCCGCGGCGGGCACCGCCAACGCGCCGGGCATGTTCGAACTGTTGCCGGGCAACAAGACCGGCGCGCAGCTGGGCACGTTCCAGAAGTCGGTGCTGGGCGAGCAGGACTACTCGATCGTCGCGATCGACAACGCCGCCCGGGATCGGTTCTCCAACAACATGGTTCGCCAGGGCAACGGCGCGCCCATCGCGATCACCGGGGTGGCCACGCCGGTCGTGGGCGCCCCGGTCTGCAAGTCGGGTTCGCGCACCGGCTTCTCCTGCGGCGTGGTGAACGCGGTCGACCAGACGGTGCAGGTCGGCGATCGCGACCTCACCCAGGCGTTCTCGGTCAACATCTGCGCGCTGCCCGGTGACAGCGGTGGCCCGATCGTGACCGGCACCCAGGCCCTGGGCATCTCCAGCGCCTCGTCGGTGGCCGACTACCCGATCTGCGAGATCCCGAACATCATCGGAGCGCTGACGGGCAACGCTCCGCAGCTGTTCGCGCAGCCGGTGAGCGTGGTGCTCTCCGACAACCCGGGTCTGCGGGTGCGCACCAGTTGAGCGGCATTCGACGGTGAAAGGGCCGACGGCGACCACGCCGTCGGCCCTTTCACTGTGCCGGGCAGTCCAGCGGCAGCGCAGGGCCGTATCGCGGGCCGTGTGCTGTCGGGCATGCTGGAGTCATGTGCTTGGTTCTGGTGGGCTGGCGGGCTCACCCGCAGTACCGGTTGATCGTGGCGGCCAACCGGGACGAGTTCTACTCCCGCCCCACCGAATCGATGCGGTGGTGGCCCGAGGAGCCGGGTTTGCTGGCCGGACGGGATCTGGGGGCGGGCAACGCGATTCCCGGCACCTGGCTGGGCTTGCTGCCGTCGCGGTACCGCTTCGCCACGGTGACGAACGTGCGCGGGCCGAACGAGGCGCGCGCCGACGCCCGTTCCCGCGGCGCGCTGCTGATCGACTATCTGCACGGTGACGTGGGTCCCGAGAAGTTCGTGCGCGGCGTCGCGGCGGCGGCGGACGACCACAACGGCTACAACCTGGTGGTTTCCGATCTGGAAACGCTGTGGTGGCACAGCAATCGGAGCGCGCACGCGCCGCTGGAACTGGCCGCGGGCCTGCACGGGGTGTCCAATGGCGCGCTGCTCGGCTCCGCGGAGAACGGCGCCGCCGTGATCCACACCGATAACGGGGCGGCGGCCTGGCCGAAGGTCCGCGACGGACTCGCGGCCCTGCGCACGGTGATCGATTCCGAGCCCGGCGATGTGGCGGGCTATTTCGACGTGCTGTCCGACCGCACCGTCGCCCCCGACGGCGAACTGCCGCGGACCGGTCTGTCGCAGCGGCGCGAGCGGGCGGTCTCGGCCCGTTTCGTCGCCGATGCCATGCACGGGACCCGGTGCAGCACAGTGCTGTTGGTCCGCGAGGACGGCGCCTTCACGGTGGCCGAACGGTCGTTCGGCCGCCTCGGGCGGCGCCGAGGCGAGGTATCGTTCACCGGCAGCCTGGAGCTACCGGTGTGACGGTCCGTCCGGTACCGGTCAGCTCGCCGGATTCGCGGCCGCCTCCGGCCGATCCGCCCAGGGCGTGGTGCCGTCCGGCGCCTGCAGCGTCCGCATCAGTTCCACACCGTCCCTGACCACCGCGGGCCCGCCACCGGCGACCGCACCCAGCACGGCGCCGACCGCGCCGAAGACGATCGCGCCCGGAACACACAGCATCAGAACGGCGATGACGCAGCCGATCGCACCGGCGATGGCCCCGCCGATCAGGGCGCCGATCGCGGCGGCGACTCCGAGCCGGGACGAGAAATCGTTGATGGCGCGGCCGTTCTCGAGCGGTGAGGCGACGAAGCCCACGGGCTGCTCCGGCGTCAGTTCGAGGACCCGGCCGTCTTCCCGCAGCATGGGTCGGACCGGAATCGGCGCGCCGGAAACGCGGAAGTCGAGCGGGAATTCGAGGGCCACGGCGCCCGCGGAATCCTTGATACCGACGAATTGCCTGGTCTCCCCGGGCTTGTCGAGCAATTCGAAGGTGCCCCCGGCGAGCTTGGTGACGACCGTCTTGTCCACCAGCTGCGCCGAGTAATCGATGGAATGCGGGACGGAAGCGGGTTCGGCGTGGGCGGTGCCCAGAACCGTGGTCATCGCGCCGACGACCACGGCAGCGGCCACGGTGACGCTGCGGAACTTCATGCGATCTTCCAATCCCCTAGCGGCCGCGCGACGTGTGTAAAGTGCACAAACACCGCACAGAACGCCGTGAGCGTAGCCGACGCCGACCCGGCGCGGGACCGATTCGGACAATCCGGCGGATAGCAACCGGGACAGCGATATTCACAACGAAACCGGCCCGCTCTCCGCGGGAGAACGGGCCGGTTCGACGAAGTGATCGTTACCGCGGTTTGGTGTTGTCCGCCATCGGCGGACCGTCGGGCACCGGCCCCATCGGCCGGGACGGCGGGCCCACGGGATCGGCCCACGGCGTGGTCCCGGGCGGCGCCTGCAGGGTGTTCATCATCTCGACACCGGCGGTGGTCACTGTCGGCCCGCTGCCGATGGCGGCGCCGACGATTCCCAGCCCCACCGCGCCCGCGACGGTTCCGGCGACGGCGCCGATCAGACCGCCGACGACGAGTCCGGGAACACAGAGGGTCACGGCGTCGGCCACACATCCGACCGCGGCGCCGGTGGCCAGGCCGAGCACCGCGCCGACTCCGATGCCGAGCACTACCCCGATCACCGCGCCTATGACCGTTCCGGCTCCCGCGCCGAGGCTGAGCTTCGTCGTGAAATCGTTGATCGCGCGCTGATTTTCGATATCCGACGCGATCGGCTGGACGATGCCGGTGACCGGGCGGGAGGTGTCGAGACCGACCGGCTTCTCCGGCGTCACCTTCAGGACCCTGTCGGCATCCTCGACCGTGGCGTGGACCGGAACCGGCACGCCGCCGACGCGGAAGCTCAGCGGCATCTCGAGCGCCACGGCACCGACGCGATTCGCGACACGGAGGACCTGCTGCGCCTCGCCGGGAGCGGCCGACGGACTGTCGACCAGCTCGAACGTTCCCCCTTTGAGCTTGGTGACAACCGTCTGACCCTCGACCACCGACCCGTAATCGATGTAATCGCCCTGCGGTCCGGCCGTAGCCGGGTCGGCGTGTGCGGTACCCGCCACGACGGTCAGGGCACCGATGGCCACGGCGCCGACCGCGGTCATTGCGCGAAACTTCATAGATCTTCCAATCCCTCATCAGGACGCATCGTGCGTACCTTCGCCCTGTGAGCCTCACCTCGCGCGAACCGGCAGTGCCGCGCGGATGAAGGTACGTACGGTGCATGCGTCGAGGCGAGCTTAGTCGAATCCCGCCGACGCACTGTCCCCGAACGCGAACCGGCCCGCTCTTCCCTATAAGAGCGGGCCGGTTCGGATCGAACAGAGTGACTAGGCGGGCGGCTGCTGTTGCTGCTGCTTCATGGCCTCGTCGGTGTAGCGGGTGGTGCCCGCCGGGGCGTTCAGGGTGTTCATCAGCTCGACACCCGCGGCCACCAGCGTCGGCCCGCCGACCGCGACGGTCCCGAGAATGCCGCCGATGGCCGCGCCGGTCGGCAGACCGACGAGACATCCGACGATGACACCGAGCAGCCCGAGGGCACAGCCGACCACCGCGCCGATCGCGGTGCCGACGAATCCGCCGATCGCGGTCGCGAGTCCGAAGTACGTGGAGAATTCACCCAGCGCCCGCTGGTTCTCGACGTTGGACGCCACCGGCTTGACGACGGGCTTGACGTTGAGCGGCTGGTCGGTCGGCAGTCCGGCCGGTCGCTCGGGCGTGACCGCCAGGGTCTTGCCCTCGTCCTTGACCTCCGCCTTCACCGGAATCTGCTGTCCGGCAATCGAGTACGCCAGCGGGAAACTCAGAACCGTGCTGCCCGTGTCGTCTTTGAGATTGACGAGGGTCGCCGACTCTTCCGCGGGGTTGCCGGCGATCTCGGTTGCCGTGGCGTTCGGCGCCGCGGGTGCCTCGGTCTTCGTCAGTTCGAAGGTGCCGCCGGCTCCGAGACGGGCGACGGCGGCTTTGTCTTCCTGCTTGACCGAGTATCCGATCGTTTTCTCGGCCGGTGCCGCGGGTTCGGCGTGGGCGGTGCCCAAACCCACGGTCAGGGCGCCGATCACCAAGGCGCCCACCGCAGTAGCGCTGCGGAACTTCATTCGGTTATCCAATCCATCATCAGGTAGCGGCACGCATCAAACCGCGAGAGCCCACGCATCCCTCAAGTCGCTGCTCCGTCCGAGCGACCTGCGAGACCCTCCCCGAGCGGTGTGATGATGCGTACAGCAGGCAGGACGAGGTGAGCCTAGTTCAATAGCTGGCGAGAAGCGAGATCCGTTTTCCGCCAGTGGAACTAAGCCTGTCCTGCGTTATGGGCCGGATTTGCCGGGTTTTACCGTGATAGCCGAACCACGCCCGAGCAAATACCCAGGGCGGCCCCGCCGAAAATCCAAACCGAAAAGTGTGCACGGTCACACATCCGGCAAGGGTCAAGCCCCAGCAATCTGGGGCCGTTTCCCGGCTGAGATCATAGGGTAGACATGTAAGTTACCGGCGGGTAACTTACTGGACGTTAAGATGCGTGCAACCGTCCACGGCAACAGCCCCGCCGTTGGATGCTCGTTGAACCGAAGGAAGGTCGCGACATGAATGCCCTGACAGTGACGCTGGGCGTGATTGGAGTGGCGTTCAGCCTTGTGGCTTGGGCGTCATTCTTCGGCGGCGTCGGCAAGATGGTCCGCGCCATCATGATCGGACAGCCCGCCCCGGACCGCTGGAGGCCGTTCTTCCCGCGCATCAAGACGATGCTCGTCGAGTTCCTGGCGCATACTCGGATGAACAAATTCCGCACCGTCGGCTGGGCGCACTGGCTGGTGATGATCGGGTTCCTCGGCGGGTTCATCCTGTACTTCGAGGCGTATCCGCAGACGTTCGATCCCGAATTCCACTGGCCGATCATCGGCGACTGGGGCATCTACCACCTGTGGGACGAACTGCTCGGCATCGGCACCGTGATCGGCATCGTGACGCTGATCGTCATCCGCCAGCTCAATCATCCGCGGGTGCCGGAGCGGCTGTCGCGGTTCAGCGGCTCGAAGTTCGGCCCCGCCTACACGATCGAGCTGATCGTGCTGATCGAGGGCCTGGGCATGACCTTGGTCAAGGCCGGGAAGATCGCCACCTACGGCCACGCCACCGTGTGGAGCGACTTCTTCACCATGCAGGTGGCCAAGTTGCTGCCGTCCAGCGTGGCGATGGTGTCGGTCTTCGCCTTCGTCAAGATGGTCTCGGGCAGCACATTCCTGCTGCTGGTCGGACGCAATATCAACTGGGGTGTCGCATGGCACCGCTTCGCGGCCTTCTTCAACATCTACTTCAAGCGTGAGGACGACGGCGGCGTCGCACTGGGCGCGGCGAAGCCGATGATGTCGAAGGGCAAGGCCCTGGTCGACATGGAGGAGATCGACCCCGACAGCGACACCCTGGGTGCGGGCCGGGTCGAGGACTTCTCCTGGAAGGGCTGGCTGGACTTCACCACCTGCACCGAATGCGGCCGCTGTCAGAGCCAGTGCCCGGCGTGGAACACCGGTAAGCCGCTGTCGCCGAAACTGCTGGTCATGTCGCTGCGCGACCACGGCGTGGCGAAGGCGCCGTACCTGCTGGCCGGTGGCCGCAAGGCTGGGTCTTTGAAAGACGGGGGCGGCGACGAGGTCGGCCTGGTCGACGCCGACGGCAAGCCGAACGAGGCCGCGCTGGCGAAGATTTCGGATGCCGCGAAGGCCGAGGCGGAGCGCCCGCTGGTCGGCGGCGAGGACGTCGGCGGCATCATCGACCCCGAGGTGCTGTGGAGCTGCACCACCTGCGGCGCGTGCGTGGAGCAGTGCCCGGTGGATATCGAGCACGTCGACCACATCATCGATATGCGCCGCTACCAGGTGCTGATCGAATCGGAGTTCCCCTCCGAGCTGGCCGGTCTGTTCAAGAATCTGGAGAACAAGGGCAACCCCTGGGGCCAGAACGCCAAGGACCGGCTCAACTGGATCTCCGAGCTGGACTTCGACATTCCGGTGTTCGGCAAGGATGCCGAGAGCTTCGAGGGTTACGAGTACCTGTTCTGGGTGGGCTGCGCCGGTGCGTACGAGGACCGCGCGAAGAAGACCACCAAGGCGGTCGCGGAACTGCTGGCCACCGCGGGCGTGAAGTTCATGGTGCTGGGCCAGGAGGAGACCTGCACCGGCGACTCGGCGCGGCGCGCGGGCAACGAGTTCCTGTTCCAGCAGCTGGCGATGCAGAACATCGAGACGCTGAACTCGGTGTTCGAGGGGGTCGAGGAGGCGAAGAAGAAGATCGTCGTCACCTGCGCGCACTGCTTCAACGCGCTGAACAACGAGTACCCGCAGGTCGGCGGCACCTACGAGGTGGTGCACCACACCCAGCTGCTGAACCGTCTGGTGCGGCAGCAGAAGCTGATCCGGGTCACCCCTGTGAGCGAGAAGGTGACCTACCACGACCCGTGCTACCTGGGGCGGCACAACAAGATCTACGACGCGCCACGCGAGCTGATGGGCGCGTCCGGCGCGACGCTGACCGAGATGCCGCGCCACGGCGAGCGGTCAATGTGCTGCGGCGCCGGTGGTGCCCGCATGTGGATGGAGGAGCAGCTCGGCAAGCGCGTGAACCTCGACCGCACCGATGAGGCGCTGGCGGCCCTGGGCGGCGGCAACGAGCCTTCGATGATCGCCACCGGCTGCCCGTTCTGCCGCGTGATGCTCACCGACGGTGTCACCGCGCGAAAGGATTCCGGCGAGGTCGGCCAGGGCGTCGAGGTCGTCGATGTGGCGCAGCTGATGCTGAACTCGATCGAGCGGGCCGAGCCGGGCACCCTGTCGGAGAACCTGAAGGTGATCCAGGAGCCCAAGCAGGCCGCGCCGGCACCCGAGCCCGCGGCCGAGTCCGCCACCCCGGCGTCCTCCACTTCCCCGGCCTCGTCCACCTCCGCGTCCACTTCCCCAGCCTCGTCCACCTCCCCGGGCTCCTCCGCATCCCCGGCGAATGCCGGGGCGGGTAAGGGCCTGGGTATGAAGGGCGCCGCAAAGGCCCCCGGCAAGGCCCCCGGAGCCAAAACGCCTGCGGCCGAGGCCGCCCCGGCCACCGAATCGGCCGAGACCACCGAGGCTCCCGCGGCACCCGCCGCCAAGCCCGGCGGCCTGGGCATGAAGGGCGGAGCGAAGGCGCCCGGCGGCAAGGGCCTCGGCATGAAGGGCGAGGCAAAGGCCCCCGGCGGCAAGGGCCTCGCCATGAAGGGCGCGGCCAAGGCGCCCGGTGCCAAGCCCGCGGCCCCGGCGGTGCCCACCCCGGCCGAGGAGACGGCCTCGGCCGAACCGGCGACGGAAACCGCTGCCGCCGAGTCGAATCCGAGCGAGACCAAGCCGACCGTGGCGCCGAAGGGCCTGGCGATGAAGTCCGGCTTCAAGAAGCCGGGAGCGAAGGCGCCCGGTGCGCCCAAACCCGCCCCCGAACCGGCTGCGGCCGAGAAGGATTCGGCAGACGGGGAGGCAGCCTCCGAACAGGCACCGGCTTCCGAACAGGCGCCGGTCTCCGAGTCGGCAACGCCCGCCGAGTCGTCACCCTCGGACAAGGGCAATGGCACACCGCCGCCGACCGCCAAGCCCGGCGGTCTCGGCTTCAAATCCGGCGCCAAGGCACCCGGCCGCAAGAACTGACGGAAAGGCCGCGCGCAAATTGCCCCATCGCTTGCGATGGGGCAATTTCATTTCGTGCTACGGCGCCGGGGCGGGAGTACCGCCGTCGGCCCCGGCCACTTCCCACGCAGGGCCACCCGGAAGCCGACCGCGGCACGAGCCGGATCACCCGAGCGGCACCGCGGCCGATGGCCCGACGACCCGGAGCCGCGACCGCCTCCCGCCGCCGAGACACCGCGGGGGTCGGGCAACTGTAGTTTCGAACGAAATCCGCTTCCATAACGGTTTCACATTCCGTTCACGCTGGATACTTGCAGCACAAGGGGTTATGAGCTAGCCGAAGAGTTTGCTGTCCAGCAAATAAGACGACCGACCAGAAGTATGGCGCGATCCGCCGCCGGCAATCCGTTATCGCTATTTCAGCAGGTAGTTACGGTGGTCAACTTTTGGACAACGGCCCACCTGTGACGAGTACCCCATCAATCGTTTGACTGACAGATTGCTGCGACTTAGGTTCTGAATGCCTAGGTTTTGGAGCATTGTTTTCATGCAAAATAGTCCTGACCGCATCACAGGACAATCACATAGCGATCACGGGGCGGCATGCCGGCTGCGCTGTCCCACAATCTCTCACAAGGAGCATCAGTGAGCAAAAGAATGCTGTCCATCGTCGGCGCCGCCGCCGGAATCGCACCGATCCTCATCGCCGTGCTTCCCACCGCCACCGCGAGTGCGCACGGCTATGTCTCCTCGCCGCTGAGCCGCCAGGCCCAATGCGCCAAGGGCCAGGTGTCCTGCGGCGACATCAGCTACGAACCACAGAGCGTGGAGGGCCCGAAGGGCCTGAAGAGCTGCGGCGCGAACAAGTACCCGGAGCTCGACGACGACAGCAAGGGCTGGAAGGTCCAGGATGTCGGCAGCAAGGTCGACTTCACCTGGACGAACACCGCGCAGCACCGGACCTCCGACTGGCAGTACTTCATCGGGGACACCGAGGTCGCCAAGGTCGACGGCAAGAACGAACTGCCCGGCGACACGGTGACGCACTCGGTCGACCTCAGCAAGTTCAGCGGTAAGCAGAAGCTGCTCGCCGTCTGGAACATCGGCGATACCTCCAACGCCTTCTACTCCTGCGTCGACCTGAACATCGGTGGCGGGGACGGCGGCTCGGGCGGCGGCACGACCACCACGGCCCCGACCACCACGGCCCCGACCACGTCGACGCAGCCGACCACCAGCGCTCCGGCGACCACCACACACGAGCACCCGACCACGTCGGCGCAGCCCAGCACCTCGTCACAGCCGACGACCTCCTCGCAGCCGACCACCAGCTCCGCGCCGACTTCCGCCCCGGCGGGCCAGGCATGGAAGCAGGGCGGCGACTACAAGATCGGCGACACGGTGACTTACGAAGGCGCGCAGTACAAGTGCCTGCAGTCGCACACCGCCCACGACCCGGGCTGGACCCCCTCGGCCACGCCCGCCCTCTGGCAGAAGGTGTAATCCGGTCCTCGACAGCATGATTCCGGGCTGTCGATAACCGGACGAACCGGCTGGATGAGGGAAACGAATGCGGTTGCGGTACTCGGGGTGCCGCAACCGCATTCGTGTTCGCGCACGAAACCCCGCTATTCCGGGTCCGCCCCGTCGACTGCCAAGTGGGGCGGACCCGGCCGCGGGGTGACGAGGACCGGTCTGCGGTCAGTCCTCGCCCCCGCCTCCCACCGCCAAAGCGGTCGTGATGAGCACCGACAGCGGTGGGAGTTTGTTGTCGCGGCTCGGCGGAACGACCCAGCGGCACCCTTCCCGGGTCCAGCGGCCGAGACCGGTCGGCAACATCACGGCGCTCCCGATGGCGGGAATGCCGATGTCCAGGCGGTTGAGCACATCCAGCACCTGGGCGCCGGGACGACTGTCGGGCGCCACCAGAAAACTCCAGCGGATCTGCCGGGCCAGCATCGGACCGGCCATGCCCTGTTCGGTGAGGGAGTCGCGGACGCGTTCGGCGCGCACGGTGGGCAGGTGCACGATGCCGATGCGGCCGGTGATCGGAAGCATCACGAAACCGCCGCGCTCGTTCACCGGCAGACCGAACTCGTGCCGATAGAACGTCACCCAATCCTCGACGGTCCTGAGTTTCTCCACGTTCACGGCGAGCTCCCTCGATCGTCCTCTCAGCTTCTCGCCTCGGCGCCCGAAGTGAAACGCCCGCACACTCGCCTTGCGCTGCCCTTCCGCTGCCTCTGCCTCACAAGCCGGAAAACCGCTTATACCAGCTCGGTTTCGGCTGTGGCCGTGATCACTACTCGCTCGTACCCTGGAAACGGAGTTCATGCGGAAGGGATGACATCGTGGTCCGGCAGTGGTCAGGCAAGGAAGCCCGCGCCCTCCGCGATGCCAAGCGGATGAGCATCCGGGAGTTCGCGGCACATCTCGGTGTGCACGAGCGACTGGTGTCGAAGTGGGAGGCAGGCGGCCTCCGGGTGCATCCCCGCCCGGTCAATCAGGCCGCGCTGGACACTTCTCTCGCCAGGTCCGACGAAGTAGTGCGGGCACGGTTCGCGGCGTTGATCGATCAGCCTCTCATCGATCGACCCGCGCCTGAATTCGAAGTGCGCCCCGACAATTCGGCGCATGCCACATACACGAGCGACGCGGAGCTCTTGGCGCTGGTTGATGCCGGTGCGATGAGAGGTGATGCGTTAGCCGAGATTTCGGAGAGGGATCTGATCATGGCGGCTGCCCACGAAGCAAGCGAGCACGCCGGTCGGGCCGAGACCACCAATGTGGGCGCCACCGCTCTGGAGCAACTCGACGCCGACGTGACGCGCATCGCCAACGAGTACGTGCATGTGCCACCGGTTCCGATGATGGTGGAGATGCTGCGCGTGCGCAGACGGGTCTACCGGCTCCTGGAAGGACGCCAAAGGCCCTCGGATACAACACATCTGTACCTGCTGGCCGGTACGCTGTCGGGTCTGCTCGCCAACGCCAGTACCGACCTCGGATATCACGACGCCGCCGGTGAACAGGCCAGGGCCGCGTGGGCCTACGCCGAACTGTGCGGGCACAACGGATTACGCGCCTGGACCCGCGGCATGCAGGCGCTGATCGAATACGGTTCGCAGCGCCCGCGGCGCGCGGTGGTGCTGGCGCAGAGCGGCCACCAGTACGCCGAGTCGGCGACCGCTCGGGTGCGGCTGCACAATATCGAGGCCCGTATCTGGGCCAAGCTGGGCAGCCCCGACAGCACCGAGCGCTGCATCCGCTCCGCCGACGCCGCCCGCGACACCACCACCACCGACGACCTGCACGACGAGGTAGGCGGCGTCTTCGGCTTCAACGAGCCGAAGAGCCAGTACTACGCCGGGGCCACCTATATCCATCTGGGCCAGGCCGCCCCGGCGCTGCAGGCCACGCAGCGCGCGATCGACCTGTACGCGAACGGCCCCGAGGAACAGCGCTCCTACGGCGCGGAATCGCTGGCCAGGGTAGACAACGCGACTGCCCACCTGATCAACGGCAGCCTCGACGGCGCCGCCGACGTCCTGCAACCGGTCCTCACCCTGGCCGAGGACAAGCGCATAGCCCAACTCGAACAGCGCCTGGCCGGTGTCCGCGAACGCATCGCCACCCCCCAGTTCCGCGACGCGGTCGAGGCCCGCAACCTCGACGAACGGATCGAGGAGTTCTGCGGAGCCAGTGCGCGGGGAATGATCCCCGCGGGCGGCGAATCGTGACACCGCCCGTGCGGGAGGCTCGAGACCCGTCATTCCGGCGCGGAAACGACGCCGGGATGCCTGGGCCGATATCTCCTTGCCGACAGCTGGCACCATTGGACAGGTGAGCCCTACCAGTCAGTCACATCACCAGCCCCCGCGGCCGCTGGAGCAGTCGACCAAGCTCCAGAACGTCGTGTACGAGATCCGGGGGCCGGTACACGCGCATGCGGCGCGGCTGGAGTCGGAGGGACACCGGATCCTCAAGCTCAATATCGGTAATCCGGCGCCGTTCGGATTCGACGCGCCGGACGTGATCATGCGAGACATGATCGCGGCGCTGCCGTACGCGCAGGGGTATTCGGAGTCCAAGGGCATCCTGTCGGCGCGGCGGGCGATCGTGACGCGCTACGAGCTGGTCCCCGGGTTCCCGGAATTCGATGTCGACGATGTCTACCTGGGCAACGGCGTCTCCGAGTTGATCACCGTCACCATGCAGGCGCTGCTGAACAACGGCGACGAGGTACTGATCCCGGCGCCCGACTACCCGCTGTGGACGGCGATGACCAGCCTGGCGGGCGGCACGCCGGTGCACTATCTGTGCGACGAGTCCACCGGCTGGCAGCCCGATGTCGCGGATATCGAGTCGAAGATCACCGACAAGACCAAGGCGCTGCTGGTGATCAACCCGAACAACCCGACGGGCGCGGTGTACTCATCGGAGGTGCTACAGCAGCTCGTGGACCTGGCGCGCAAGCATCAGCTGCTGCTCCTCGCGGACGAGATCTACGACAAGATCCTCTACGACGACGCTAAGCACATCTCGCTGGCGTCGCTGGCGCCCGACCTGCTGTGCCTGACCTTCAACGGACTGTCCAAGGCGTACCGGGTGGCGGGTTATCGCTCCGGCTGGCTGGTGATCACCGGTCCGAAGGAGCACGCGGCGGGATTCCTCGAGGGCATCGACCTGCTGGCGTCCTCGCGACTGTGTCCGAATGTGCCCGCGCAGCACGCGATTCAGGTCGCGCTCGGCGGACACCAGAGCATCGAGGATCTGATCCTGCCGGGCGGGCGACTATTGGAGCAGCGGGATGTGGCCTGGGAGAAGCTGAACATGATCCCCGGGGTGTCCTGCGTGAAGCCGAAGGGCGCGCTGTACGCGTTCCCGCGGCTGGACCCCGAGGTGCACGAGATCCACGACGACTCCAAGCTGATCCTGGACCTGCTGCTCCAGGAGAAGATCCTGATGGTGCAGGGCACCGGATTCAACTGGCCGCACCACGACCACCTGCGGATCGTGACGCTGCCGTGGGCGCGGGATCTGTCGGTGGCGATCGAACGCTTCGGCAACTTTCTGGCCAGCTACCGGCAGTAATTCCGGGCGGAACCTCATCGGGTCACGAAACAGACTGTGAGTTCGGAAAAGGTCGGTTTTTGAAGACTTAGCTAGCGCAAAGAACGGCGATTTGTGTACAGTAGTCCTTGGCACTGAGAGTGCCCCGGCCGAGTCGCCTACCCCCCTGGGCCGCTCGGCCCCGGGTTCGATCGCCTACCCCCCTGGGCGGTGGATCCCCGGGCGGCGGAGACATCCCCCTGCTCTCCGCCGCCCCTCCTCTCCGCATTTCTTGGGCGTGCCCGGTGAGTTACCCATGTTCTGGCGAAATCAGTTGTCCCGTGGGATTGCCGACCTTGTGGGTTGCCCGCCCGTTGCACCGGTGCCTGCTCGGTCGTCACCCCGGCAATGGTTTTCGTTAGGCTCGCGCGGGTGAGCGACCACCATCACCACCACGATCACTCCGGGCCTATCGCGATCGGGGCCACTGCGGCGCGCGTCGTCGTGGGGCTGCTGACCGGCACCGGGGTGCTCGTGCTGGTGGGGTTGTTCTGGCTGTGGCCGAGTCATCAGCATGTCGATATTCCGTTGCCGATGCAGAACGGTGGCGGTGGGGCCGTGCATACCGAGGCGGGCACGGTGTCGATGCAGGACATCGGGGCGTGCGGAAGCCTGTCCAACGGCAAGGTTTTCGACGACACCCCGAATCCGCCTCGCAACGGCGCCTATCAGTGCCAGCGCAGCCTGGTCGTAATCGAGTCCGGACCGGATCAGGGCAAGCACACGCTCTTCGAGATCGCCCCCGGGCCGGGCCAACCGGACCTGCGCGTCGGTGACGATATCCGGATCGTCCGGCAGGCCGATCCCGGGGGCACCACCATGTACTCGTTCGACGACTACGCCCGCGGGCTTCCCCTGACGATCATCGCGGCGGCCTTCGTGGTGGTGATCATCGTGGTCGCGCGCTGGCGGGGCCTGCGCGCGGTGCTCGGGCTCGGATTCGCGTTCGCGGTGCTGGTGATGTTCCTGCTGCCCGCGCTGCTCGACGGTAAACCGGCCGTTCCGGTCGCGCTGGTGGCGGGGGCGCTGATCCTGTACGCGGTCCTGTATCTGGCCCACGGGGTGAACCTGCGAACCAGTTCCGCGCTGCTGGGGACCCTGACCGCGATGCTGCTGGCGGCGGTGCTGTCGTGGGTGGTGCTGAAGGCGACGCACGTCACCGGGCTGTCGGAGGAACAGAACGCCAACGTCGCCACGTATCTGCAGCACGTGAGTATTACCGGGCTGCTGCTGGCGGGCTTCATCATCGGTTCGCTCGGTGTGCTCAACGATGTGACCATCACCCAGGCCTCGGCCGCGTTCGAGCTGGCCGCCCTCGACGAAGCTGCCTCGCGCCGCGAGGTTTTCGCCGCCGCCATGCGGGTCGGCCGCGACCACATCGCCAGCACCGTGTACACGCTGGTCCTCGCCTATGCCGGTGGGGCGCTGCCGCTGCTGCTGCTGTTCTCGGTGGCGGGCCGGTCGTTCCGCGACGTGCTGACCGGCGACGCGGTGGCGATCGAGATCACCCGCTCCGCGGTCGGCGGCATCTGCCTGGCGCTGTCGGTGCCGCTGACCACCGTGATCGCGGTGCTACTGGCCAAGCCCTTCGGCCGCAAGCCCGCCCCGACGCCGACCACGCCCCGGCGCTCCCGGCACGCGAAGAGCGGGGCGGCCCGACGAGCCACGCCGAACACCGGATCGCGCCGCCGTGCGGGCACCGCAACCACCCGCCCCGCACAGCGCCCAGCAGCACAAGACATTCCGCCACCCCTGTCCGACGACGACCTCTCCGAGGCCGACACCCCACCCGACGGCCTGCGCGCATACCACCCGGACCACCTCCCGCCCCACCGTCCCGGTGCACCTCGGAATACAGGCCCGATCCGGTTACGCCCCCCGGACGAGGACCCCCGCCCCTACTGACCCTCGCCCAGCCTCCCTCCTCCGCCCCAGTCGTCTTCCGGCATGTTCATGGCCGGAATCCTCTGGCGCCAGCGAGTTTCCGGCCAAGAGCGTGCCGGAATGACGGGAGCGACCAGGCACGCCGGAAGTGACGGGAATGGCCAGGCACGCCCGAAATGACGAGAGCGGCCAAGCACGCCCAAAACGACAAGAACGACCAAGCACGCCCAAAACGACAAGAACGACCAAGCACGCCCGAAACGACGAGAGCGATCAGGCACGGCCGAAACGACGGGAATGGCCAGGGACGCCGGCGGGATCGGGTGCGCAGGCACGCCGGAGTCTCGGGCGTTGGCAGGGGCGGGCGGGGCGGTTCGGCCTGTCAGCGGCGCTGGGGGGCGGGGCCCGGGGGCGGGAATAGTGGGGGGATGGTGGGGACGACGAGCGGGGGGAGGCCGGGGACGCGGATCGTGTTCGGGTTGGGGGGTGGGGGTGCGGCTTCCGTGGTCGTCGACCGCCATACCGGCGGCGGGGCGGCGACCGAGGCGTTGGTGGCGTCTACCGGGGGCGGGGCTATCGAGGGTTCCAGCGCGGCCTGGCGCGGAGCGGTGGTGACGGCCGAGCTGGGTGCGGAATTGCTGT
This sequence comes from Nocardia thraciensis, assembly GCF_054782435.1. Classification (NCBI taxonomy): domain Bacteria; kingdom Bacillati; phylum Actinomycetota; class Actinomycetes; order Mycobacteriales; family Nocardiaceae; genus Nocardia; species Nocardia thraciensis. Next base: position 153,410 of record NZ_BAAGSM010000037.1, on the reverse strand, counting down.
GCGAATCTCCTTGCAGCACTTGCGGGCCCCAGCCCAGCCCCAACCCGAGCGCGGCCACCACGACCAGGGCCCCGGCCGCGACACCCGCCACGCTCAGCTCGCGGCGGCGGCCGTGCGCCCGCTCCCGCATCGGATCCCGGCCCCGCCCCCCGGTCCGCCGACGCGGCGCGGAGCCGTCCGCCAGCCACACCGGGGCGAGCTGTTCGGTCTCGGGTTCGAAGGCCGACGGCGCCGGGGCGATCGGCTGCGGCGGGCGGGCCAGCAGCGCGGCGCCGCGCACGATCACCGACTCCGGATGCACCGGCACCCGCACCGGCATGCCGAGCCACCGCTCCAGGACCCGTGCCACCAGCGGGATCTCGGCGCAGCCGCCGATCACGACCACGGCCTGCACCGCCTGCTCGGAGCGCATGATCACATCGCGGGTCATCCGGGCCGACGACTCGAGGGCCAGCGTGATCAGCGCCTCGAAGTTCTCCTGAGAGATCAGCACCAGGCCGTGCTCGGACGGCAGCGCGACGGCCGTGGTGGTGGACAGCTGCTCCTTCGCCTGGCGGCACAGCGTGTCCAGTTCGGCCAGGCCCGCCGGGTCGGGCGGATGGGCGATCCGGCCGGAGGCGATCTGCTGCTCGCGAATCAGCGAATCCAGATAATCGCCGCCGATATCGCTGGTGCGCTCGCTGTAGGTGGCCTGGCGGCTGGCGACATCGACGACACTCACCGACAGACCGGAACTGCCCAGGTCGTACAGGGCGATGGTGCGCAGACCGGTCAGCTCACCGGCGGATCGCAGAAACTCCACGGCCGCTACGACTTCCGGCACCAGCTCGTAGTTGGTCAGCTGGCGGCGGGCCAGCGCGCCGCGCACGGTGCGGGCCTGCTGCTCGGAGCGATAGGCCACGACGGTGGCGGCGATATCGGGCGCGGCGGCGAGGGTGGTGGCGACGGCCTCGGCGGCCACTTCCTCGAGCCGCTGCTCACCGACGGGGCTGGTCTTCAGATCGAATCGGTCCGGCGCGAAGTGTTCGGCGGAATTCCCGGCATGCGGCCGCGCGACACGGATGGCGCCGGCCCCCACCGAGACTCCCAGTACCGAACTCATCTGCTGCCCATCTCGTTTCAATTCCACGACGTGCGCGCGAGGCCGCCGCCTCTCCTCTTCGAAACACGGATGGCCAGCGTCGCTTCACACTGTGTCCGCTGCGGTGTGCGCGGGGCTTCGCGCACGCCGCGGGCGTGTGGGTCACTGTACCTGCCAGACACCCTACGATGTGCCGAGCCCCGAGTACACCCATCCGGCATCACGCCAGCTGGCGCGATCGAGACAGTTGCGACCGTCGATGATGGCGCGGGCCCGCACCACCGGATCCAGATCCTGCGGACGCAGCGCGGTGAACTCCGCCCATTCGGTGAGTACCAGCACCACATCGGCCCGCTCGCAGGCCTCGGTGATCGAGGTGGCGTAGTTCAGAGTCGGGAAGACCTTGCGGGAGTTCTCCAGCGCCTTGGGGTCATAGACGGTGACCACCGCACCGTGCAGCTGGATCATCCCGGCCACGTTCAGCGCGGGCGAATCGCGCACATCGTCGGACTCCGGCTTGAAGGCCGCGCCGAGGACGGCGACATTCGCGCCGAGCAGCGAGCCGCCGCAGGCCCGGGCGGCCATGTCGACCACCTTGGCGCGCCGCCGCATATTGATGTTGTCGACCTCGCGCAGGAAGGCCAGCGCATGGTCGGCGCCGAGTTCGCCCGCGCGGGCCATGAAGGCGCGGATGTCCTTGGGCAGGCAGCCGCCGCCGAATCCCAGGCCCGCGTTGAGGAATCGGCGCCCGATGCGCGCGTCGTGGCCGAGCGCGTCGGCCAGCACCGTGACGTCGGCGCCGGTGGCCTCGCAGACCTCCGAGACCGCGTTGATGAACGAGATCTTCGTGGCCAGAAAGGCATTCGCGGAGACCTTCACCAGCTCCGCGGTGGCCAGGTCGGTCAGCAGGTACGGCACCTCGGCGGCGAGCAGGTCGGCGTAGACCTCGCGCACCAGATCCTCGACCCATCCCGAGTTTTCGCGGTCGCGGTCGACGCCCAGCACCAGGCGATCGGGCCGCAGCGTGTCCTGCACGGCGAAGCCCTCGCGGAGGAATTCCGGATTCCACGCCACCTCGACGTCGACGGCGGCCGCGGCCCGCGCGCGCCTGCCCAGCTCCACCGCCGTGCCGACCGGAACGGTGGACTTGCCGATGATGACGGACGGCCGTTCCAGCATCGGCGCCAGCGAATCCACCACGGCGTGTACGTATTTGAGATCGGCGGCGTACTCGCCCTTCTTCTGCGGCGTGCCCACGCCGAGGAAATGCGCGTCGGCGTGCGCGGCCGCCTCCGCATAGGACGTGGTGAACCGTAGTCGCCCGGCGTCCAAATTCCGGCGCAGCACATCCTCGAGTCCCGGCTCGTAGAACGGCGCCACCCCGTCGGACAGCTTCGCCACCTTGCCGGGGTCGACGTCCACCCCGACCACCTCGTGCCCGAGCTCCGCCATGCATGCCGCATGCGTCGCCCCCAGATATCCAGTCCCGAAAACCGTGAGACGCATGATCGATTGGTAAGCGCCACGGTTGGCCGCGCCGCATCATCTGGGCGAGTGCCCGGGCAACATCGGATGTACAAGTGGAAACCCGCAGCTCACCAAGGTCCTTCCCTCCATGCCCCGCGGCTCCCTGCCATCCCGGCGTCCGTCCCGTCATCCCGGCACGCGTCCTCGTCATCCCGGCACGCGTCCTCGGAGGTGGCGCGTCCTGTTCGCGGACGGCGGCGGGCGGAGGTGGAGGTGCTCTCGTTCGCCTGCGGGATAGCATCGGGCGGGTGTGGCGGAGGTGGGGGCGGGTGGTCGGGGTGCTGGGGGCGGGTGTCGTGGTGGGCGTGGTGGCGCTGTGGCCGGTATATGTGCGGCCGCGTGTCGATGAACCGGCCCGGGCCGATGCGATTCTCGTGCTGGGCGGGGCGCACGACGGGCGGGAGGAATTGGGGCTGCGGCTGGCGCGGGAGGGGTACGCGCCCGTAGTGGTGTTCTCCGATCCGTACGAGCACAGCCCACGGATGAACCGGATCTGTCACGGCGGGTACAGCTTTCGGGTCGAGTGTTTCGATCCGGAGCCGCGGACCACGCGGGGCGAGGGTCGGGAGCTGGCGGCGCGGGCGCGGGCCGAGGGCTGGCAGCGAGTGATCGTGGTGACGTGGACGCCGCACATATCCCGGGCGCGGTACGTGCTCGGCCAGTGCTGGGGCGGGGACATCCTGCTGGTCGACGCGCGTCCGCCGATATCGGTCGGGAGGTGGGCGTACAACTTCGCCTACCAGTCCGCCGGATACGTCAAGGCCGCGACCGAGGATTGCTGAACCAGCCATCTCACATGATGGGATAATGTGACGTAACGGATCCGTAACGGTCCGGAAAAGCCGACTCTACATTCACCCACGACCCTCACTCTTCGAGCCTGCTCGTTGAGAGCCGGATTGAGGAGTTCTTGTGGTCGACGTAGAAACACGCCCGGCGAATTCGGTCGCGGCGACGAAGGAAACGCTGGAGGATTACACGCTGCGCTTCGCGCCGCGCAGCTACCGCAAGTGGAGCCCGGCGGTGGTCGGCGTCTCCGCGCTCGGCGGCATCGCCTATCTGGCCGATTTCTCCATCGGCGCCAATGTCGGCATCGCCAACGGCACCGGCAACGCACTGCTGGGGATCGGCATCTTCGCCGTCCTCATCATGCTCACCGGATTCCCGCTGGCCTACTACGCCGCGCGCTACAACATCGACCTGGACCTGATCACTCGCGGCAGCGGGTTCGGCTATTACGGGTCGGTTGTCACCAATCTGGTGTTCGCGTCGTTCACCTTCATCTTCTTCGCCACCGAGGGCTCGATCATGGCGCAGGGCCTGGAACTGGGCCTGCACATCCCGCTGTGGCTCGGCTATCTCGTGTCGACGCTGATCATCTTCCCGCTGGTCATCTACGGCATGAACACGCTGGCCAAGCTGCAGGTGTGGACGACGCCGCTGTGGCTGCTGCTGATGGTGCTGCCGTTCCTGTTCCTGGTTGTGCGCCACCCGGATTCGATCGGGGACTTCTTCGCCTACGGCGGCAAGGACGGCGTCGGGGTGAGCATCACCGGCTCGCTGCTGGCCGCGGGCGTGTGCCTGTCGCTGATCGCCCAGATCGCCGAACAGATCGACTATCTGCGCTTCATGCCGCCGAAAACGCCGGAGAATTCCCGCAAGTGGTGGAGCTGGATGCTGCTGGCCGGTCCGGGCTGGGTGGTGTTCGGCGCGATCAAGCAGGTCGTCGGCCTGTTCCTGGCGGTGTACCTGATCGCGAGTTTGCCTGGCGCGCAGAACATCGCGAACCAGCCGGTGCACCAGTTCCTGGAGATCTACCGCGATATGGTGCCGTCCTGGCTGGCGATGACGCTGGCGGTGGTGCTGGTGGTCATCAGTCAGATCAAAATCAATGTGACCAACGCGTATTCGGGGTCGCTGGCGTGGACGAACTCGTTCACCCGCGTCACCAAGACCTACCCGGGGCGGCTGGTGTTCCTCGGCTTGAACCTGGTGATCGCGCTGGTTCTGATGGAAGCCAACATGTTCGACTTCCTCAACGACATCCTGGGCTTCTACGCCAACTGCGGTATCGCCTGGATCGTCACCGTCGCAACGGATATCGCGGTCAACAAGTATCTGCTGAAGATCTCGCCGAAGCAGCCGGAGTTCCGCCGCGGCATGCTCTACGACTTCAACCCGGTCGGCCTGGTCGGCTTCGGGCTGTCGGCGGTGCTGTCGATCATGTGCTTCTTCGGCCTGCTGGGTGAGGCGTTGAAGCCGTACTCGCCGATCGTCGCGGTCGTGATCGCCTTCGTCGCCACGCCGCTCACCGCGCTGGCCACCAAGGGCAAGTACTATCTGCGCCGCACCGACGACGGCATCGAGCTGCCGATGTTCGACGAGCACGGCAACCCATCCGGGGAGACCCTGCCCTGCGCCGTCACCGGGCTGGAGTTCGAACGCCCCGACATGATCGCCTCGGCGGTCCCGGGCCCCCAGGGCGAGATCCAGTACATCAGCTCCTTGGCGCTGTCGACCGACAAGTCCGGTGCACACGTACTGCCGGAACGGTAGCCCCGGCCAAAAGCATGCCGGGACAAGGAAAATGCCACTCCCTCCCTTCATTACGGACAAGGAAGTGGCACTCCCTCTGCCACTCCGGACTAGGGAGCGGCACTCCCCTGGTCACTCCGGACTAGGGAACAGCACTCCCCTCTGTCATTTCCGGCACGCTTTTGGCCGGATTCCAGAGGACAGCAGCTGATGGCCCGGGCCGGTCAGCGGAAGCGGATGTCGACCGTGGCCAGGCCGAAGATCTTGCGTCCGGCGGACTTCGCGACGATGGCGACGACGCCGGAGCGGCTGTCGGGATCCCGGGATTTCACCCGGCCGGAGTACTCGATCTGCCCGCCCCCGCGACCCGACACGATCGCGTAGTTCGACAGCCGAACCCGATACCGGGTGACCGCGCCGGGATCGTCGGACCACGCGGACACGAATCCGGCGCCCAGCCCCATCGTGATCATGCCGTGCGCGATCACATCCGGCAGCCCCGCGAGTCGCGCCACGGGTTCGTCCCAGTGGATCGGATTCCAATCCCCGGACACTCCCGCGTAGTTGACGAGATCGCCGCGCGTCAACCGCGCATCACGGATCGGCAACTCGGCGCCGACTGCCAGGTCATCGAAAGATACTGCCGTGGACGGGATTCGCTCGGCGCCGCGCGGTGAGAGCCGCAGCTCCCCCTCGGGCCGCCGCGGCTGCTCCTCGTCAGCCGAGGTCGCCACGGCCTCGCTCCGGCCCAGCATCTTCACGTCGTGCACCATCAGGTTCTCGACGGCGTTCGTGATGCCCGGGTCCACTTCCGCACCGGCGACACCGACCACCGTCGTGTGCATGACGTGCACGACCTCCCCGTCCACGTCGGTGAAGGTGTTCGTCACGGTGATCAGGTCCTTGCCCGCGATCCGGCGCACGGCGGACAGCTCCACGTCGGTGATCAGCCGGTCCCCCGCCACGATCGGCCGGTGCTGCTCGAACACCTGCTCGGTCTGCACGAACATGTCGTAGCCGACCACCACGCTCTCGAACAGCTTGCGGTTCGCCGCCATCGCGGGAATGGAGACGAACGTCAGCGGGGCGACCAGCCCGTCGTAGCCGCGCTCGGCCGCGGCGTCCTCGTCCCAGTGGGCCGGATGCCAATCCTGTACTGCCCGCGCGTATTCGCGGATCTTTTCGCGCCCGACCACATAGGGCTCGTCCACCCGGTAGTAGTGCCCGACCTTGGACGCCACATCGGGCGCCTCGACCTCAACAGTCACCGTCCACCTGCCCTTTATCTCGACAACGCCCCAATCGGACACTATCCGACACGGCTCCATGATTGGGGTATGAAGCCGTCCAGCATCTCGGCGGTCGAGGCTGGAGCCATTCACAGGCGGGCCGGCCGACCGTGCGCCGGGCTCAGGAATTGCTGGGCAGCGGAAAATTCAAGTACGCGCGTGACGGCGTCGGCCCGCGCTGCCCCTGATACTTCGAGCCGGCCGCGCTGCTCCCGTAGGGGTTCTCGGCCGGGCTGCTCAGGCGGAACAGGCACAGCTGCCCGATCTTCATCCCCGGCCACAGGGTGATCGGAAGATTCGCCACGTTCGACAGCTCCAGCGTGATGTGGCCGCTGAAGCCCGGGTCGATGAACCCCGCCGTCGAGTGGGTCAGCAGGCCCAGCCGCCCGAGGCTCGACTTGCCCTCCAGCCGCCCGGCCAGATCGTCGGGCAGCGTGCACACCTCCAGCGTGGAGCCGAGCACGAATTCGCCCGGATGCAGCACGAACGGCTCTCCGTCGCCGGGTTCGACCAGGCTGGTCAGCTCGTCCTGCCGCTGCGCCGGATCGATGTGGGTGTAGCGGGTGTTGTTGAACACCCGGAACATTCGATCCAACCGGACGTCGATGCTCGACGGCTGGACGAGTTTCGCGTCGAACGGCTCCAGCGCGAGCCGTCCGGTACCCAGCTCGGCACGAATGTCGCGATCGGAAAGCAGCACGCAAGGATCCTATTCTGCAGCGCGCAGCGCCTCCGTTGCGGGCGGTGGGAAGCGGACAGGTTCGGCGGAACCGTTCATCGGGACCGCGCTGCTGTGAAATTCTCGTCGGGACACCTCCACCGCCGCAGGCTGTCGAAGGCCTTGTGTGCGGTCAGGAGGAACCATGACCGGTGATCCGAGATTCGTGTCCACGCGACATCATCGCGCCACCCCGCCCGATACCGCCGACCCGACAGCACCTCCGGGCAACGGCGGCGGCAGCCAGCACGGCCTGGTCAAGCTGCTCGCCGCGACGGGAAACGGGGACCGGCACGCGTTCACCGAGTTCTATCGCGCCACCAACCCCAGGGTGTTCGGCCTGGCGTTGCGGATCCTGCGCAACCGCCCCGCCGCCGAGGAGACCACCCAGGAGGTCTACCTGCAGGTCTGGTCGAAGGCCGAACATTTCGATCCGGGCCTGTCGACACCGATCGGCTGGCTGATGATGATCACGCACCGCCGGGCCGTTGACCGGGTGCGCACCGAGCAGACCTCCTTCGTCCGCGATGTCGCCTACGGTCACAGCCATCTCGGCCGCGACCACGATGTCGTCGTGGAGACGGTCGGACAGCGCCTGGAGGAGCAGGCGGTGCTGCGCTGCCTGGAGTCGCTCTCCGGCATCCAGCGTGAGACCGTGGCGCTGGCCTACTACAGCGGCCGCACCTATCGCGAGGTCGCCGAGCATCTGGCCGTGCCGCTGCCCACCATCAAGAGTCGTATGCGAGATGCCTTGAAGCGCTTGCACAATTGCCTGTCCGGAGTTGCCCATGCCTGATACCGATCCGCCCGGCCCGGCCGCCGACGACGATCTGGTCGAACTGGCATATCCGTACGCGCTCGACGCGGTGTCCGACTCCGAGCGCGACGAGATCGACGAGCGGGTCGCCGCCGCGGCTCCCGAAACCGGCCGCGCCTTCGGCGAGATCGTCCGCGAGGTGCGCGAGACCATGGGCGTGCTGTCGGCGCTCGATGCCCAGGCCGCGCCGCCGGAGGTGGAGGCTCGCATCATGGCCCGCCTCGACGAGGCGGCGAAGGATGCCCCGACACCCCTCACCCGCGCCCGGCGGCGCCCGCCGCTACGCTGGCTGGCCGCGGCGGCCGCGGCGATCATCGCGGCCGTGGTCGGAGTCGGCGTCGCGACCGACTGGGGCCGGGACGAGCGGACCCCACCGATCGCGGAACGCATTCTGCAGCAACCGGATACCCGCACGGCGACCGCCGAGCTGAGCACCGGCGGCAGTATGACCGCACATGCCTCGGCCGAATTGGGAGCGGCCACAGTGGCTTTCGAGGCCGTCCCCGCGCCACCGGCGGGCCGGGTCTATCAACTGTGGCTGGTCCCGCCGGACGGCCAACCACGATCCGCCGGAGTCCTCACCCAGCTCCCCTCTCCCACAGCCCCTTTGGTGACAACATTCGCCCCCGACGACAAACTCGCAATATCCATCGAGCCGGACGGCGGCTCACCCACCCCCACCACAACCCCCCTAGGCGCCGTCGCGTTCGACTGAACCCGCCCGTCGCCCCACCGACAACCCGTCCTGGCATGCCCAACAACACCCGTCTCGCTGGCCACCAACACCCGTCGCGGCATGGCCACCGACACCCGTCGCGGCATGGCCACCGACAACCCCGTCATCCCGGCATGCTTTTGGCCGGGATCCGGCCAAAAGCGTCCCGGAAGTGACAGGGGCGCGCTGGTTACAGCGGGGTGCGCATCAGCACCACGTTGTACTGGGTGTGCTGGGTGACGAGGAAGTACAGGTCACTGCCCGTCTGGTACGGGTAGATCATCGGCGCGTAAGCGGCGGGGAGTTCGCGGGTGTCGATGAGGACGCGCGGCGGGGTCCACGGGCCCTCCGGCGACGGCGCGGTGCGCATCACCACGGAGTTGGCCCGGTCGGTGGTCAGCATGACGTACTGCCCGAGGTGCTGGTTCCACATCACCGACAGCTCGCCGACGTCGCCGACGATCGGCTTGGCCGCGTTCACGTCCTTCGGCTTCCAGGCGCCGCCGTCCCAATATTCGTAGGCGTCCATATTGGCGATATCGGCTTCCTTGACGCGGGAGACGAACCCGTCGTTCTCGCGCCCGGCCGGGGTGCCGTACCGGTAGACGTAGCCCTCGGCCTTCAGATACGCCGCCTGCTGGAAGTTGTGGTCGCCGCCCTCGTCGGCGCGGCGGGTGTTGGGCAGCTGGGCCCACGTCTGACCGCCGTCGCCGGAGACGGCCATGGTGGAGAAGTTGGTGTCCCAGTGCCCGTTGGCGCCCCACTCGCGCACCGACATCATGTTCATGTACTGCACGCCGCCCACGGAGATGCCGGCGGTCGGGATGAAGCTGATCTCGATGCCCGGAATCTTCGGGCTGGGCAGCGGGTTGTCGACGAAGCTCGTGTAGTGGATGCCCTGGGCCGGGCTCGCGTCGGCCGCGCTGCGGAACAACACATTGGACCGCCAGGCCCACATGCTGCCCGCCAACAGGTTCGGCATGCCCAGTCCGGCGGTGTCGCCGTAGGCGGTGAGCATCTGTCCGCGTCCGTCGTCCCACATGATGCCGAGATCCGCGCCGAGCACGTTGTTGTTCTGGGTGTTGTTCGGCGAGGCCATGCCGGTCATCTGATAGACGGCCTGGGTCGCGCCGTGCAGTCGCGGCAGGCCGTTGACGCCGTTGAGGCCCGGAATCGGGTTGATGTTGTTGGGATCGGCCCCGGCAGGCGAGGCCGACAGGGCCAGCAACGCAACCGCCGCGCATGCTCCGGCAAGTGCGGACAGACGATTCATGCTCCCGTTCCCTTCCGTCATCAGGTCACGCCGTGGGTATTGTGCCCGTTTCGGGCCATCGATGTGGAGTATGCGTCGGACAACATTCATCACATCGCTGTCACGGGTGTGGTTCGTTACGGCAACAAGGCCCCGCAACCGGGGCGAATCCGGTTGCGGGGCCTTGTCGTTGGTAGCCGGTCAGCTCGCGCGTGCCGGGGCGGTCAGAAGGCCGCCTCGTCCAGCTCCATGATGTCGTTGTCCAGGTTGGACAGCACCGCGCGGGTGGCGGTCAGCTCGGGCAGGATGTTGCGGGCGAAGAACTGCGCCACGCCGATCTTGCCGTGGTAGAACGCCTCATCGGAGCCGGTGGCGCCGTTGTCCAGCGCCTTGATCGCGATCTCGGCCTGGCGCAGCAGCTGCCAGCCGATGAGCAGGTCGCCGACCGAGAGCAGGAACCGCACCGAGCCCAGGCCGACCTTGTACAGCTCGCTGGGGTTCTCCTGGGCTCCCATCAGGTGCCCGGTGAGGGTGGCGGCCATGCCCTGCACATCCTCGAGCGCGGTGGCCAGCAGCTTGCGCTCGGCCTTGAGGCGGCCGTTGCCCGCCTCGCTGTCGATAAACTTCTGGATCTGCCCGGCCACGTGCGCCAGCGCCACACCGCGGTCGCGGGCGATCTTGCGGAAGAAGAAGTCCTGCGCCTGGATGGCCGTGGTGCCCTCGTAGAGGCTGTCGATCTTGGCGTCGCGGATGTACTGCTCGATCGGGTAGTCCTGCAGGAAGCCCGAACCGCCCAGCGTCTGCAGCGACTCGGTCAGGTACTGGTAGGCCCGCTCCGAGCCGACGCCCTTGACGATCGGCAGCAGCAGGTCGTTGACCCGCGCGGCCAAGTCGGCGTCCGCGCCCGAGACCTGCTCGGCCACAACGGCATCCTGATGCGCCGCGGTGTACAGGTAGACCGCGCGCAGACCCTCGGCGTAGGCCTTCTGGGTGGCCAGGCTGCGGCGCACGTCGGGGTGGTGGGTGATGGTGACGCGCGGGGCGGACTTGTCGGTCATCTTGGTCAGGTCCGCGCCCTGCACGCGCTGCTTGGCGTAGTCCAGCGCGTTCAGGTAGCCCGTCGACAGCGTGGCGATGGCCTTCGTGCCCACCATCATTCGGGCGTTCTCGATCACTTCGAACATCTGCGCGATGCCGTTGTGCACCTCGCCGACCAGCCAACCCTTGGCCGGGATGCCGTTGCCGCCGAAGGTGACCTCACAGGTCGCGGACACCTTGAGGCCCATCTTGTGCTCCACCCCGGTGACGAACACGCCGTTGCGCTCGCCCAGTTCGCCGGTCTCGTGGTCGAAGTGGAACTTCGGCACGAAGAACAGCGACAGGCCCTTGGTACCGGGTCCGGCGCCCTCGGGGCGGGCCAGCACCAGGTGCACGATGTTCTCGAACAGGTCGTCGGAGTCGCCGGAGGTGATGAACCGCTTCACACCTTCGATGTGCCAGGTGCCGTCTTCCTGTTTGATCGCCTTGGTGCGACCCGCGCCGACATCCGAACCGGCATCCGGCTCGGTCAGCACCATGGTGGCGCCCCAGTCGCGCTCGACCGCGATCTCGGCCCACTTCTTCTGCTCTTCGGTGCCGTTGTTCCAGAAGATGGTGTTGAAGCCGGGACCGGCGGCGTACATGTACGCCGCGGGCTGGGCGCCGAGGATCAGCTCGCTGATGGCCCAGTGCACACTGCGCGGGACGCCGAGGCCGCCGAGCGCCTCGGGCAGGCCGAGCTTCTCCCAGCCGCCCTCCTGCAGAGCGCGGAAGGACTTCTTGAACGACTCGGGGATCGCCACGCTGTGGGTCTCCGGGTCGAAGACCGGCGGGTTGCGGTCGGCATCGGCGAAGGACTCGGCGAGCGGGCCCTCGGCGAGGCGGCGAACCTCGCTGAGCATCTCCTTGACGGTGTCGGCGTCCAGATCGCCGAATGCGCCGCTCTCCAGGATCGAACCCAGGCCCAGGACCTCGAAGAGGTTGAACTCCAGGTCGCGGACGTTGCTCTTGTAGTGACCCATTTTTCTCTCCATTGAGGTTGGTGCGGTCCGGTTGTCCCGTTCCCGCCCGTTGTCTCCGCCGGGTAGCCGTCAACCTGCTACTCGCGGGTAACTTACCCTGTATATTACCGGCGGGTAATGCCTCTTTCAAAGGACTGAGCGGGGGATGTGACGCGATGAACAGTCCCGCCCCGGCGATTCGCGCTGGCCACGCCCGGATCCCCGGCGTCGAACGCCGCTCGGCGACGTCCACCGAGAACGGAACAGGGCCAGGTAGCGTCGCATATTCCCGATGTACGGCGGTCTCCGGGTTACCGTTGGGCGTGCGCATCGAGACGAGTGCGGGACCCGCGGAGATCGAGCTGGACAAGCCGCGGAAAGCGGCGTTCCTGTTGCTGCTGACGCACGGCTCGGGCGGCGGGGTGGACGCGAAGGACCTGCTCGCGGTGCGCGACTGCGCGGTGGAAATCGGGGGCGCCGTGGCCCGCGTGGTGCAGCCGTACCGGGCCGCCGGACGGCGCGCTCCCGGCGCCACGAGCGTGCAGGACGCCGCGTGGCTGGAGATCGTTGCCGCGTTGCGCAAGAAGGTGCGCGGGGTCCCCCTGATCCAGGGCGGGCGCAGCAACGGAGCCCGGGTCGCGTGTCGCACCGCGATCGATGCCGATGCGAAAGGCGTTGTGGCGCTGTCGTTCCCACTGCACCCACCCGGGAAGCCGGAGCAGACGCGACGCGACGAGCTGTTGGCCGCGCGGCCGGTCGAGGTCGTCGTGGTCAACGGCGCCCGCGATCCCTTCGGTATTCCGGCCGCCGCCGATGCGACCGAGGTGAAAGTCATCCCCAACCAACCACATTCGTTCCGCAGCGGCTTCGACCTGATCACCGGGACGGTCGCGCCATGGTTGCGCCGGTGGAGCGAGAAGCACTGAGCCGCGACAGTTTCCGTTCCCTCACTTATTCCGGCCTGCCGGGGAGGCGAGGTGGCTCAGGCGTCGGCCGCGTCCGGGGTGATGGCCTGTTGTTCGAGGTCGGGGACGGTGCGGACGGCGACGACCAGGGCGTCGACGGCGTCGCCCGCCTCGGTCGGCCGTAGTACGCGGTCGGCGACGCGGATGCGGATGTGGTCGCCGACGGCGGTCAGGTCGGCCATCACGTCGTTCGGGGTGAACAGGATCGAGGGGTCCCGCGGACCGCCGTGGCCCTCGGTGAGGTTGGTGGCGTCGTGGCCGAGCACCAGCAGGGTGCCGCCGGGTGAGAGCAGGTCGGCGGCGTGCCGGACCAGGGCGCGGCGCTGCTGCTCGGGCAGGTGCAGGTAGGTCAGCAGGATCAGCTCGAACGGGCCGGTGATCCCGGCCGCGTCCAGATCGGTGACGTCGGCGCACTGCCAGGCGATCCGCCCGCGCACCGACCGCGACAGCCGCGATGCGACCGTCCGCCCCTTATCGATGCCGACCTGCGAGAAGTCCACGGCCCGCACCTGCCAGCCGTGCGTGGCCAGCCACAGCGCGTTGCGCCCCTCCCCGCAGGCCAGATCCAGCGCCCGCGGCAGGGCGGGCGGCGTCTCGCCGGGTGCGTCCGGCGGCAGCGGGGTTCGCCGCTCCAGCCCGAAGACGTGCTCGACCACGGTCCCGTTCGGCGGTGCGCCCCACACCAATTCACTCTGCGCATACCGCGCATCCCAGTCGGCCGCGTCCATGCACCGAGTGTATGGGCCGCCCCGGACGCGCCATCGCCGACCGGATCGCACGGCGGTACGCGATCCGGAAGCATCCGACTCCGAACTGGTGCGGCGCTGCGCGGAGGCCGCCGCTCAGGCCGGATGCACCTGGTTCCATGTCGACTTCGACCCCGAACCGACGCCTGGGGGTTTCGCCCCACCGACGCCGGACTGATCGCGCTGTGAGCATCCGCCCACACCGAAATCCGCTCTACAGCGTGGTGCGCATCAGTAGCACGTTGTACTGACTGTGCACCGTGGTGAGGAAGTACAGGTCACGACCGGTCTGATACGGGAAGATCGACGGGGCGTAGGCCGTGGGCAGCTCGCGGGTGTCGATCAGCACCTCCGGCTCGGTCCACGGGCCCTCCGGGGAGGACGCGCGCCGCATCACCACCGAATCCCACGGATCCGTGGTCAGCATGAGGTATTGCCCGAGGTACTCGTTCCACATCACCGACAACTCGCCGACGCCGCCCGCGATCGGCGCGGCCGCGTTGACATCGCCCTTGACCCAGCGGCCGCCGTCCCAGTACTCGTACTCGCCGAGGTTCTGGATGTCGTTCGCGCGCACCCGGGCCACATAGGCGGCCTGTTTGCGACCCGACGGCGTGCCGTACTCGAAGACCCAGTCGCCCTCCTTCACGAAGGCGTTCATCTGGAACTTCGAGTTCCCGCCCTCGTTGGGGCGCCGGGTGTGGCCCAGGTCGGCCCAGGTCTCGCCGTTGTCGGCGGAGGCGGCCAGGCCGGAGAAGTTCGTGGTCCACTCGCCGACGTCGTCCCAGCTCCGCACCGACATCAGGCTCATGTACTGCACGCCGTTGACGGAGATGCCCGCGGTGGGAATGCGGCTGATCTCGACGAACGGGATCTTCGGGCTGGGGATCAGGTCCCGGGCCTGGCCGAAGACGTCGCGCACCACGCTGTCGTAGAAGATGCCGTTCACCGGATTCTGGGTGTGGCTGCGCAACAGGATATTGCTGCGCCAGGCCCAGGTGCTGCCGGAGAGCAGGTTCGGGAGGCCGAATCCGGCGCTGTCGCCGTAGGCCGTAAGCATTTCGCCGTAGCCGTTGTCCCACATGATGCCCAGGTCGGTGCCGAGCACGTTGTAGCTCTCGGTCCGGTTGGGACTGGCCAGGCCGGTCACCTGGAATACCGCATCGGTGCGACCCGGTAATTGCGGTAGGCCGTTGGTGCCGTTGAGCACCGGGAAGGGATTGATCGCATTCGGATTTGCGGCGGCGGGGGCGGTGGCGGTGAGCAGCACGGCCGAGGCGCCCGCTATCGCAGACAGCAGGATGGAAACGGTCCTGGTCAAGTCGGTGAGCCCTCCGGATCCAAGCGGGTACGGCGCACCGGTGGAGCTTGTGACGCCGCACTCGAAAATCGACTGGCTGGCACGAGCGAGCAAATGCTAGCAGCGAATCGACATGGAACCGGTTTGTCTCACCAGGTTTCGGGGTAATGCACTATTTCTGGGCTGAATTGTTATTTCTTCGACAGTGCCTGACGTATCAGCAGCGGCAACTGGGTGGCGCGCTCGATGCCGAGGGTGCGGCGCACGCCCGCCTGCCAGCTGCGGTCGAACAGCCGCTTGGCGCTGGCCACCGCGTGCGGCGAGCGCGCCGCGATCCGGTCGGCCAGCTTCTCCGCCGCCGCCCGCGGATCGAAGGTCACCTCGGTGACCAAGCCGATGCGCTCGGCGTAGGCGGCGTCGACCGGGTCGGCGGTCATGGTCAGCAACAGCGCCTTGTCGACCCCGATCAGCCGCGACAGGGTGGCCGCGCCGGTCATATCCGGGATCAGGCCGTGCTTGGCCTCCATGACCGAGAAGTCCGCGTCGGGCGTGGCGAACCGGATGTCGGCGGCGAGCGCGAGTTGCAGTCCGCCGCCGTAGCAATGCCCGTGCACGGCCGCGATCACCGGCTGCGGCAGTCGCCGCCACGCCCAGCATGCCTCCTGGAAGGTATTGGTACCGCGCCACGGGATCGGCACGAAGTTGCGCACGATGGTCAGCGGATCGCCGACCGCCTTGGCGATATCGAGGCCGCTGGAGAAACTGGGCCCGTTGCCCGCCAGGATCACCGCGCGAATATCGTCGCGCCCGCCGATCACCCGAGCCACCTCGACCAGATCGCCGAGCATCTCGATGGTCAGGCCATTGTGCTTGTCCGCACGATCCAGGGCGACGTACGCACGATCACGATCGAAGGTGAGGGAAACATTGCTCATCGCAGCAAGCCTCTCATTCTCGCCTCTCATCCCCGTCCGGTGTCCAGTTGGTCGAGGAGGATTCGGGCGCACCGGGCGGGGTCGTCGTAGAACGGGGTGTGGCCGCTGCCGGGGAGGGTCAGGTGGCGGGCGTTGGGCAGCCAGGCGCGGGCCCGGCGGCTCTGGGTGGCGTAGGTCAGCAGGAGGTCCCGGTTGCCCCACGCGACGGTGACCGGGACGCGGTCGAGGCGGCCGCCATCCTGCAGGCGCGCATCGGTGAAAGAGGCCAGGGCGGCGTCGAATCCGGGCGCGTCGATGGCACCGGCGGCGGTGTCGATCGCGACCCGGGTGCCGACCGCCCAGGGCTTGCCGAACACCAGGCTCAGAAAAGCGGTGCGCCCCGCGGCCGTGCCGAGCAGCGTCGGCATCGCGGACCGCATCCGACGACCCAGGCTCTTGGTGCGGCCGAGTGCCTGCTGGCACCACACCCGCCCGGCGACGGACCAGAATCCGATCGGTGAGAACGCGGTGACCGAGCGCGCCAGGCCGCGGGCGCCCAGATTCAGCACGATCAGCCCGCCCATGGAATTGCCCGCCAGATGGGGTTGCTCCAAGCCCTGCTCGTCGAGGAATGCGGCGAGCGCGTCGGTCAGTGTGTCGACTGTGGTGCTCTCCAGCGGTTCGGAGGCGCCGAAGCCCGGCAGATCGACGGCGACCACCTCGAACGATTCCGCGAGGGCTTCGATGACCGGCTCCCACACCTCCCAGCGGCTGCCGACGCCGTGGACCAGGACCAATGGTTCGCCCGTACCGGTTCGGTGGTGGTTCAGCATGCTCCTCGACTTCCCCGCGTACCGGTGAGACCGCCGCCCACAGTAGCAACGATTGACGCAACGCCAACAGGGGTGCGGTAGCGGGTACGATAAATGGTATGGCTACCCGTAAGGTGACGTTATCCCTGGACGCGGCGTCCTGGTCGTACGCCGAGCAAGCGGCGGCCCGTGCCGGAATGTCCCCGTCCGCGTGGATCTCGCGCGCCGCCCGGCGCGAGGCGGTGCGCACCGGTTGCGTCCCCGCACCGGAGCCGACCGCACTCGCGGCCGCCGACGAGTCCGAGCTGATCGCCGCCGAGGAGGCGATGCGTGCGCAGGGGTGAACTGTGGATCTACAACCCGCATGGTTCGCCCCGCCGTCGCACTGTCGTCCTGATCTCCAGCGACGGCATCAATGAGTCCCCGCGCCCCTGGCTGATCGCGGCCGAACTCCTCGACGAGGACCCGCTGGACATTCTCGCCGTCTCCGTACCCGACCACGGCTGGGTGCACGCCGGGAACCTCGGCCGCATCTACCGCGGCTGGCTCGCCGAACGCATCGGCGAGGTCGATGCCGAAACCCTGGAGCGACTCGATACCGCACTGCGCGCCGCGATGGATTTGTGAGCCGTCAGCCGATTCGAGGCGCCGACTGTTCCCGAACCGCGCGATACGGCAGGATCACGACGGCGGTTGTGCCGCCGCCCCGACACATCACATTGCGAGAATCGAGGAACCGTTGAGGATTTCGCTGATTGCCGCCGCATTCGTCGCGCTGCCGCTGCTGGCGGCATGCGGCGGATCGGACCACTCGGAACACGAGTCGAAGATCACCCAGGCGGACCTGTCCAAGTCCCTGCAGGACAGCGGCCTCAAGGACACCAAGATGGCCGACTGCGCTGCCGAACACTATGTCAACGAGGGCATTTCGCAAGACGGCCTGAAGATCATGACCAAGCCCGGCAACAACGCGCAGACCTCGGATCCGGCCGCCATGGGCCTGAACCAGGGCGATGCCGACAAGGCCCGCGAGGCCACCAAGAAAATCGTCTCGGAATGCCTGCAGTGAGCCCCTTCGCCCGGCCCGCCGAATGTGTCCGATATTTCCAGCCGAAAAAGGCGCGGAGTTAGCTGGACACTCGCTAGGCTTGGGCCGTCTCCTCGCGAGACACCTTGCAGGGCGGGCCGCGATTGCCCCCGCGGCCCGCTATCGCATCTGTTCGGTGAAGTCTCCAGGGGGAGCGCTGATGCCCAAACTGCTCGATCAGAAGACGGCCGCGGAACAACTACTGTCGGACATACTCGCGGCTGGCTATACCGTTGACCAGTTCATCGCCCTGCTCCGGGTGGACCCGTTCGAGGACACCCGGCCGATGCCCCCGATATCCGACAGCGACTTCTGGATCATTCCGCCGCTGCGGGCCGGGTGAGTCCGGGCTCGGCAGGGGTTGCTGCCCGCTCGCCCGACACCTATCGATCGCTCAGTTCCATGTCGCCGATTCCGGGTCGACGCCGTGGGCGCGGGCATTGGCGTCGATGATGTCGCGGAGCCAGGCCGCCAGGCCGGGCTCGAAGTCGTCGTACGCGGCGGCGAACCCCCGATCGGCGACGAACCTGCGCCCGAGGCAGACCTGCATCGAGTGGGTGCAGTCGAAGTAGGCGCCCATCGATGCGCGGTGCCGCTCCGCCAGCGCGTCGGCCTCCTCGGATCCGGGCGCCACCCCGGCGCGACAGGCCGCGGCCAGATCGGTGTTGAGGGTTTCGACATCCGCGGAGATCTGCTTCCAGTCCTCGGCGGTCCGGCTCGCCGCGCGTTCCGCGTACTGCGCCCACTCGGCGGTATCGCCCCAAAGCTCTTGCGCCTCTTGGGGCCACGAGGGTTGCCAGTCGCGGCCGAAGATCTCGACCTGCTCCTCGTCCGACAGCAGTATGCCGGATGTGCGGGCCTCGATCATGCGGTCGAGCGCGTCGCCCATCCGGTGCAGCCGGGCCACGCGTTCGCGCAGTCGATCGCGCTGATTGCGGAGCGAGGCCAGCGCATCGGCGGCCGGAGCGTCCAGCAGGTTCCCGATCTCGTTGAGCGGCACCGCCAACTCGCGGTAGATCAGCACCCGATGGATTCGGGCCAGATCCGCCGCGGTGTAGAGCCGGTAGCCGGAGCGGGTGCGCCCGGACGGCCGGACCAGCCCGATCTCATCCCAATGGTGCAGGGCCCGCACGGTGATGCCGAGGTGTGACGCGACCGCGCCCACGGTGCGCCCCGCCTCGGGCTCATCGAACTCTCGGGTCACACCGTCCAGTCTGGCAGCCCCGGACTCGACGGCACCGGTCATCGGCCGGGCGCCGGGATTCCGACGGAGTCGAGATAGTCGGCTTGCGGACCGTCGGGGTCGTAGGGCTGTGCGGCCGTCATGATCACGTGCACGTGCTCCGGCGTGGTGATCTCCAGCTCCACCGAACCCCACGGCATCGTCCGCGGTCCGGCCGTGCTGCCGGGCCGCAATTCCTCGCATGCGGCGGCGATCTGCTCGATCTGGCTCAGCACGCAGGAGAAGCTCACACTCATGACCGGTGCCGCGGCCGGACGCTCGCCCGGCACCAGCAGCACGTCCTGGAACGCCCACCGCCGCAGGTGCGTCACCTGACCGGGCGCCGAGAACAGCTCGATGAAGCCCAAGCCGCGGCTCCAGAAGTCAACGGACACAGCGAATTCGGGAGTCGGCACCGTGACGAACATCGGCATCCCGTAGATGCCACGGTAGGGCTCGGGCGGCACGGCGTCCGGCCCGGGAACGGGCACGGGGCTGATCTCGAAGGCTGAGTAGGTGTCGGCCATGCGGTCATCGTCGAGCCTCACGCGACGTGAGGGTCAAGGGCTGGCCCCGGGAACGGAGGTCATGCGCGGGTGGTCCGGCTCGGCTAGCTTGATCGAACCGACCAAAGGGATTTCATGTACGAGAAGCTGTTCACGCTGTTGCGGCGACACCCGCGAGGGGTCGCCGTCACACTCCTGCTCGCATTGTTCATCGGTGGCGGGGTCTGGCTGTGGGACGAGAAGATCCTGACCGAGAGCGAGCTACGCGACATCGGTGCCAACGCCTCCGGGAAGCTCAGCGACCGTGGACTCCCCCGCGACTCCGACCCGAGCGGAGTCTATACCGCTGTTGCGGACCAGCTGGAAATCGCCGCCCTGTGGTACGGAGAAGGGCGAGTCACGGCGCGCGGAGCCGGGATCGACAGCGTCGGCCCGCCCGGCTTCGGCGAAACGGTGTACCACTATTCCGTCACTCAGGACCGCGGTGACGGACAGGGGATCATCACCGTTCCGGACAACGGGCCGTCCGTATGCCTGAAGCTCGAGCTCAGCAGCGGCAACCGCATCGAAGCGGGCATTACCGATCGGTCCGAGTGCGACTGATCAGAGCAGCCCGTCAAACGATCTTGTGACGGTAGGTCCGCATGGCACACAGGTAGGCGACGACGAGAATGCCGACGCACCAGGCCGGTGCAATCCAGATATCGCCGCCGACCGGCTGCCGTGCAAGCAGGGATGACGGCGAGCCAGGTCAGCGCCAGCGTAAACAGAGCTGCCGCACCTCGATGCGCGCCTGGGGATCGAGACCGGTCGTCGACTCGTCCAGGAAGATGACCGGCGGATTCCCGATGAGGCTCATGGCGATATCGAGGCGGCGGCGCATGCTCCCGGAATACGTCGATACCCGCCGCGTGGCCGCCTCGCTCAGCGAGAAGCGTTCGAGCAGGCCGTCCGCGATCCGATGCGGGTCCCGCAGGCGCCGCAGGTGGGCGACGAGCACGAGATTCTCACGCCCGCTGAGGATTTCGTCGACGGCGGCGAATTGCCCCGCGCCACCTCGAAGTCCACGCCGCGCAGCACGCGCAGATCCTTGTACGACTTCTCCAGGCCCCGCACATGAATGGCGGCTTGCTGTGTTGTCACGGTTACTTACCTCCTGCGTGGAGTCGCCCCCGACCCTGGCGCGACCGGATGGCCGGGCCATCTACTCTGTGTTACTGTATACCAGTAGTCAGCGTCGCTAAATAGTGCACGGCTCATCACGCATCTGCAAGCGCGAGGAAGCGGAAATGAACTTTTGGGAGACGATCACCGGGAACGATCTCACCAGGGAGTACAAGGCCTTCGAAGCTAGAGCCGAGGCCCTACCGGCCGAGTATCGAGCGGCCTGGGAACAGATCCAGGCAAATCTCTTCGCCTATGGCGATTTCACGGGCCGCAACCTGATGCCGATTCTCGACGGGGCTCTCGGACTCCCCGAAGAAACGGCCGCGGATGGTCAGAGCGTCCGCGAGGCGGTGGGCGACGACATCGAGGGCTTCTGCGCGGCACTCGCCGGTGAGGAAGGGGCCAAGAGCTTCCGCGACAAGTGGCGCGATCAGCTGAACCAGAATGTGGCGAGAAAACTGAACCGGCTGGGAGAATAGCGGGGGCATTCGCGACATCATCGAAGGAAAGAAGGCGTGGCGGGCCCACATGGCGCGGGTCAAGGCGCTCCCACCCGACTATCGGATCGTCTACGAGGAGACCCAGAAGTACTACTTCAAGGTCGGCCCGGTCGGACTCACAGACGGCACCCTGCTCTCGGGAATCCTCGAATTCTTCGAGGAGGGCGCCGCATCCGGCAAAGGCGTCATCGAACTCATCGGCAGCGACGTCGCCGCCTTCCGCGACGACCTGATCAAGGACTCCCCAACCTACGCGGAGGTCTACCAAGAGTCGGCCAGCGAGACCGGTGAGGAGAGCAAGTAGTCCCGCACCTCAGTACTGGATCATTCCACCGACCGGTCAGGCCGCCGCCGGCGATCGACATCGCGGATCCGAGTCCAGGTCGGACCACACCGTTCGACTCGAACTCGAACGCCAGCACTCGAATGCCGTTGCCAGACATACGGTTCGGCTCGAAGCGAAAGCCGCTGGCCAGATGAATCAAAAAAGAGCCGGTGACGGGAATCGAACCCGCACTCTCAGCTTGGGAAGCTGATGTTCTACCACTAAACTACACCGGCCGACGCCCCGGGGCGCTGGAGAGACGATAGCAGATCCGCCGTCGGACATCGCAACATCCCTGCTCAACAGGGCCTGAGCTGGTGTTTCGAGTCACGGTTGGGTTGGCCGGTCGCCGCCGCCGCTCGAGCGGACGAGCCCATTCAGCCCGGTTCGGCACACTTCAGCCCGGCTCGGAACGACCATTTTCCCAAACTTTTCCCAAAATCAGGCCATGAACCCGTGCGGGTTCGATCGCACGTGTACGGCAGCCTGTATCCGACGGAGAAGACCGGCGGTGCGCCGTTCATAACCATGTGGCCGACCGAGTAGGCACCTGTCCGGCTCACGGTTGTCGCTGATCGCTCGTACCGGGCCGGGCGGCCTGCGCGTCGCACATTCGAGCGGTCCCACGCTCTCGCAGATCGAAGCTCGCCCACTCGACACCACGGCCGATCGGTGAGGTATTCGCCGACGGCACCGCGGTGCGGGTCGGCGACACCACCGCCCTCGGTCTCGATGGCGTGGCCACCGAACCCGGACCGGCAGTCCTCGTGCCGCTGCGAACGCCCGACGCCGCGCTGGGAGTGCTGGTCGCGGCGCGCTCGGCGGAAACCGGCGCCTATTCCTGTGAGATCCTGGAGCAGACAACGGCTTTCACCGGCCAAGTCGCACTGGCGATGCAGCTGTCGGCCGAGCAACGGCGGCTTGGGCTGCTCGGTGTGCTCTCCGGCCGTTCGCGCATCGCCCGCGATCTTCACGATCTCGTGATGCACCAGTTGTTCGCAATCGGACTCTCGCTGCGCGGCACCCTGGCCTGCACCCCGGTGCGCAACAACGGATTTCGCACATCATCGACGAGTTGCACGGGGTCATCCAGGAGGTCCGTAACTCGATCTCCGACCTCAGCGGTGTGGATGGTATTCGGTGCACCGATCACGACCGGCGGAGTGACAGTGGTGTGCGCGGCCACGTACCGGCCGAGGATCCCCTATGTTCCTGCGTCCGTCGGTCGCGACATGCTGGACTGAAAGCGATTGCCGCGCAACTGTAGCCGCGTGAGGAGGCTCAGTGTCCCAAGACCCTCTCGATGGAGGCGTTGCGGATCCGATGGTCGCTATAGATCCACAGCTACGATTGGTCACTCCCTACGTCGTCCGGATCACCGGCAGTTATCGCTGCCCACCGGACATATCCTGCCGCCTGCTGGTCACGTGCCAACAGCCGTCGGCCGGTCGCCGCGCCGAGAGTGCGACTGTGGAGGGTGGCGAGGTCTGGCAGATCGACGCCGACGGGCACAAGCATCCATTCACCGTCGACCTCGGCCGCCACGCCGACTGCGACGAGAGCTGGGTATCGATCCGGGACATCAGGGGCAAAAAGGCGCGGGTGGGTGCGTGGCTCTACTACGACGAGTTCGCCGACCGGGTGGACTGGCACAGTTTCGCCGACGACATCACCACTCCCACACCAGAATCGAGCAGGCACCACGGCACTACTCCCGCCGGGCCGGACCGTTCAATAGGCGCAGGTGTCGATCCGCGGCCGAGAGCGGTGACCGAGCCGCGCCGGCGACACCGCGAGCCCCTGCTGGTCTCGGCCCTCGAGGCGGTCGTGATCACCTGACGCCCCGACCGACTGCGCAGCATGGGATCAGGGCCGACCCACGCCGTCGAACTCGGGACACGGCACGGGGTAGATGCGTTGGGGGTGCTGCGTATTTGCGGCGAAATATCAGGGGCGGCGACGGCGGGGCAGCTCCAGCCGGTCCCGCCAGCTCGGGTGGGTACGGATGTGCCGCGAACCGCCGGCGTGCTCCACGCGATCGCGGCTCAATGGGGAGTCGTCGAGCGACTGCCAGTTCCGATCGCGGGCGGCAGCGTTACCCGAGCCTGCGAAGCGCCGCACGATGGTCGACAGCAGCACCGATCCGGCTGCACCGACCGCGCCGACGACGATGCCGAACAGGAACGGCCCGTCGGTCAGCACACCAACGATGCCGAGGATGACGGCGGCGCCCACAGCGGTCAGACCGATGATGATGCTCATTGGGGCACTCCTGAACGTTGCTGGGGTGAAATCGTTCTCGCCTCCCGGCCATCCATTGCCGGTTACCGATCGCGTACCCAGGCCGTCGATCGTTACTCCCGCCGCGATGGCCGGGGGATCATGCCGGTGCGGACTACAGGGCCGGCGCGGCATTCCAGCGCTGGTGTGCGGCGGCTCTATTCACGCGGGCCCGGCGTGCCGACGGCCTGATCGCCAGGAGGTCGTCGACGGTGGACGCGTCGTCGGTGGCGGACGCGGACATGATCGCGGTGAATGCGTGGTGCGCGTCGGTGTAGGGCGGGATCACCAGCAGCACCAGTCGCCGGTCGGCGGTGTCGAGCATCTCGACGGTGTGCGCGGTGCCGTATCGGTGCCCGTCGAGTCGCACGGTCTGCCCGCGGAGGACGAGTTCGCCGGGCGCCGCGGCCCATTCGGGGAGATGGTAGGCGACCCGCTGCACGGGGCCGAACCGGATCGCCGCGGCGGCCAGCAGTAGTGGCAGCTCGGTGGTGAGGTCGTCGGTGTAGGGCCACCAGGCCCCGTCGACGTAGCCGGTCTTCGCCGTGTTGGATTTCAGGCGCAGGCGCGGTGTGCGCATGGCGGGTGGGCCGTGAGCGAGGGTCCCGGTGTGGGTTGTGTGTTGCGTCATGTCGACGCTCCTGTCTCGGCCACGAATCGGCCGGAATTCTGCGAATCGGCGTCGATACAGCTCGAGAACGATTGTATTCGATATGTTGCCGATATATTGATCATACACGTAGGGCGGCCATCGCGCGGAGCGCGGAGCGCAGGCCTCGGCGGCCTGTCGAGCGGTCGGTGTGGCTGTCTGCGATGGTGTTGTCGGCGTGGAACTTTCGTTCCGCGGCGGTTTCGGGGGCGTCGTCGGCAGTGGCGGTGAGGAAACCGTCCGGCAGGGCCAGCTTGTGGATGGTGCGCAGCGTCAACAGGTACTGGCTCAGCAGTGGGCCGGTGGTGTAGGGCAGCCCGTATTTCTCGCACAGCGCGCGTACCTCGGGGGCGATCTCCGCGTAGCGGTTGGCCAGCAGGTCCGGGAATAGATGATGCTCGATCCGATGCGACAGGTTGCCCGACAGGATGTGGAACAGCCCGCCGCCGGTGATGTTGGCCGAGCCGAGCATCTGGCGCACATACCATTGCCCGCGCGTCTCGTTCGCCGTCTCTTCCTCGGTGAATGTCTGCACGCCGGACGGGAAGTGGCCGCAGAAGATGATCGAGAACGCCCAGATATTGCGGACGATGTCGGCCGTGGCGTTCCCCGCCAGGGTCGTCGCGAACAAGGGTCCACTCAGCAGCGGGAACACCACGTAGTCCTTCAGCACCTGCCTGCTCGCTTGCGTCACTGGCCGGGGAGAAGCCGTTTGATGTCAGCCCATTTGCGTTTGCCCTGGATGACGTTCTCCGCCTCCAGGTCGTGCAGCAGCAGACCCCATTCGACCGTCAGCATCAGCATGAACGCGTACACCGGGTTACCCAGGTAGTACGGATTCCACCGCTGGGATTCATCAATACGCAGGATCCCGTACCCGATGTCGCGATCGCGGCCGTGGATATTGGTGAAGGTGTGGTGCAGGTAGTTGTGCGAGCGCTGCCACTGATCGGCCGGGCACACCAGATCCCACTCGAACACACGGGAATTCAGGCCCGGCTCACGCATCCAATCCCACTGGCCGTGCAGGACGTTATGACCGATCTCCATACTGTCCAGAATCTTGGACACACACTCAGCGCGGCGACCCCGGCCAGCCAGTACGGCGGCAGGAAGACCAGATACTTCAGGCCGCGCCCGGCGACCTCGACACCGCGTTGCGCCTTGATGACCGAATAGATGTAGTCGCGGTCGCACTGGCCCAGATCGGCGGTGATCCGCTCGCGCAGCTCGTCGAGCTGCCGGCCGATCTCCTCGACTTCTCGCGGGCTGAGGACCAGTGGTCCGTCATTGGTTTCGGCGAGTACAGCCATAACCGCTCCCTGTCCTCTCGAATGTCGATGGCGGCCCCGCCATATCGGCATCGCGTCGGCCGGATCGGCTCACGAGGATCCCTGTGTGCCGCAGAGTGCGAGTGAAGCCCGGACCTTTTCATCGAGGCACAGCACCGAGCGAGATCATCGCACCGTTGAATTCTGTTGTGCACCAAGCTGTTTCGACACGATTAGGGTATGGCCGCGTACAGGAAACGAATGTTTCCTGCCCCGCATCCACGGCGGGGCTGCCCTTGACTGCCGGAACGCTCCGGACAGCGGCGATCACCGGGTTGGCGACGCCGGCGACCGTTCCGCGACGTCGGGCGGGACGGCAGGACCTCCTCCCTGATGCCGAGCTGTCCGGCAGGTCTATTGTGTCATCCGGCGGGTCGGTCCGCAGGGCCCTCAGGCGCGGGCGGTGGGGTTCACTCGGGTTGCGGCGCCGCCGTCGGATTCCCACCGTTGTTCCGCGCTAACGGTTTCCGCCTCGTCGTCGCGGTGTGGTGCGGTGATGGCGAGCAGGGCCGCGACGGTCGCGGTGTTGCGGGGGTCTGCTGCGGCCGTCATGGCGGCGTCAGCGGAGTCGTAGCAGCCGGTCGGTGCCGGTTATCCGTCCAGGCATACCCGCCGGCCCGCGAGGGAGGCTTTGCTGGGTGCCAGGGCCCAGGCGTCGAGGTGGTAGATCACGCGATGGATCGGGCCCCATTCCGGGCGGTGAGCACCGCGAGCAGATCGGGGAGTTCGGCGACGAGGTCATTGCTGTGCGGCCACGATGCACCGTCGACGGAGCGGGGGCGGCGGGGTTCGGGCTCTGTGGTGGTGCCGTCATGGCTATCCTGTTGCTGCTAGCGAACCTCGCGCGGCGCTGCGCAATGGTCCCGAACCCCGCCCACCCGCCTACCTCGAGACGTGATCCGCGCTTCCGGCCTGCGGCTCCCGCCGCGCCGCCCGATGCCGGGCCCGGAGCCACGCGGCGGCGTCGGCGCCCTCGCCGCGTTCGGAACCCCAGCGCTGCTGTACGGCAGTCATATCCGCATCGGCGACCGGGGTGATGATTCGAAGAGTCAGGATCGCGCCGATATCGTCTCCGATCACATCGAGCGTGCGCGCGGGCCGATGCCGGGAGCCGTCGAGGCGGACCCGCCGCCCGGCGCTGTCCAATTCCCCGG
This sequence comes from Nocardia thraciensis, assembly GCF_054782435.1. Lineage (NCBI taxonomy): Bacteria > Bacillati > Actinomycetota > Actinomycetes > Mycobacteriales > Nocardiaceae > Nocardia > Nocardia thraciensis. The sequence continues at coordinate 126,479 of NZ_BAAGSM010000037.1, read as the reverse complement.
GCGCGGTCGACCATTCGTCGAGGTGGTAGCTCACCCGACGGATCGGCCCGAGGCCGGTCCGCAGTGCCGAAAGCAGACTCGTCAGCTCCGCGACCAGATCACGGCTGTGCGGCCACCAGACTCCGCCGATATTCGCCGTGCCGGCGACATCGAGCTCGAGCCGCAGCCTGCGAGACGGCGACGACGCCTGCCGACCGGCGTTTGTCACGTGCTGTTGTGGTGTCATGGTCGACACTCCTGTCGCGGCCATTGCGGTCCGCCATGGGGTTCGGACCTGGGTCCGATGGTCGTCCGAAGCATCGCGCCGACGGTCGATCGGCGCTGCGGACGAAACGTTTCCAACGATGTAACTCTACGCTGTAGACGTACGTCGTCGAGGCCAGTTATGCTGACGGGGGCCGGCGGACATTCCCGCCCACCGCCTGTCGCGAGGACAGCGTCGGCCATGGCGAGGAGCCGAGGCCAGAAGACCCGCTACCAGAAGGAACGAACAATGGCGACGAAAACGCCCTACGAGCGCCGAGTGGCTCGTGTCCGAGACGTGGTGCGGAAGTACTCGGAACTCGACGATACCGCCGCGACCGCGCTCGCGGTCCACGTGCTGCACTCCCTCGATACGATCCCCGAAAAGATTCGCTGACCGGGCGATCGCCCGCGACTGCACGCGCAATCGCGGGCCTTCGGCGGGACCGCTCGACTCTCGAGCCGGTAACCAGCTCCGACGGCGCCGGATGCCGTAGCCGCTCGCACGGGTGCGCTGCGGCAATCCTGTTTCATGCCTACGTTTCCCGCGCGAGGCGACGCGCCTGCTGTTGGGTGGAGATCAGGGCGAGTGTCGCTTCGGCGCCCTGGTTCTCGTTGCTGCCGGTGGGTTCCAGCCCGTCGGAGCAACCGCTGCTGTCGGTGTCGAGCAGCGCGGTGGCGACGTCGTTAACGCCGCGGAACCAGGCTTCGCACAGCATGACAGCATCCTTCCACCGCCGCTCGCCGGTGGCGTCGTAGGCACGGGCGCAGGCATCGGCCAGCGCCGCGACCTCGATCGGCTGCTGATCGAACCCGGGACGCGATTCCCCGGTCGTCCACCCGTCGATCGGCGTGACGGACAGGTGATCACCGGCCGTCTCGACCTCGAGCAGCCAACGCAGCATGGCCAATCCGTCGGCCTGGGTGCGCCCTTTTCCGGGAAGCGCACCGGCTACGAGCAACGCCTCGGCCAACACGGCATTGGCGTATTGCAGTCGCGGCTCCGGCCACCGCCAATCCAGCCTGCGCGTGGGAGCACCGATTGTCTCCACGGCAGCCGCCAAAAGGTCACGGGCGCAATGATTCTCCGGATACTCCCGCAGCACCTCCGCGGCACCCAGCGCGGCGAAAGCCATGGCACGGGACGAGCGGGCGCGCTGTCCCCCGGCGATCGTGAAGTGCGGCAGCACGGTGGGCGCCAGGTCGGGCCTGCGCGCGACGACGCTCCCGAGGGCCCATACCGCGCGGCCCCAGTGATCGTCGAGGCTGGGCTCGTCCTGCCAGCTTCGGTCGAGACCGCGCCGGTTGTGGCAGTGCCCATCAGGCGTGAGCGCGGCGAGCACGAAATCCAGGTACACCCCGATGAGCGAGTGCAGGTCCGACGGAGGTTCGGTTTCGCGGACCGCGACGACCAAAGCGCGCGCGACATCGTCGACGCAGTAACCGTTCTCGATGCGCGGCTCGGTGAGCCTGGCATGTTCGAAGATTCCGCACTCGTCGCTGAGTCGGATCACATGCGCATAGGAAATGGTGGTTGTACTCATGCACTCACCGACCCACGGTCGTCGCGCGACGACCGTGGTCGACGGCCGTCGGATCCGAGCGATGCGCCCGGAGGTCTGTCGGATCGAATTGTCACACGTCCACCCTTCTTCGTTCGGCCGGCGCACATTGTGCCGCCGGTGTCACTCGACTGACTGTTCGCGCCAGGCCGCATAGACGCCCATAACGTCCGGTATCTACGGTGTAGTCTTACATTGTAGGCAACGACCTGCGGCTCCCGTCCTGGAAAGGAGCGCTCCGATGATGTTGCAAACAACCCGCACCGGAACGGATCGATACAAGGCGCCCATCGATCGGCCGCGACTGCGGATCGCGCCCGGGCAGCGGCATTCCGCACCGGTCGACGGCGCATGGTGGCCGCGCGGCGAGGACTTGGCGACCGAACTCACCGAGTTGCTCCCCGCACTCGCCACCCGTCTCGGCCCGATCCAGCGGGTGATCTACCACCTCGACGAATGGATTGCCGCGCCGGGCAAAGCCGCCATCGGAGACCGGCGCATCAACCTCGACGGGTACCGGCACAGGCCGACCGGCACCGTCGAGGTGCTTCCCCTCGACGGCACCCCGCTCACATTGCTGGTCGTTCCGCCGGGTACGGCCGCCGAGGCGGCGGGCGCCGTCATGTCGGCCGCCGCCGATTCCGGCAATACCGCGACAGTCGTCGACCTGCTGGGCGCGCTTACGCTCGACATCACCGAAACCGGTGGCGCAGAACAACGATGGGAGTCCGAGGGCGGCTCCGGCCGCTAGCACGAGCCGCCGGTCCGCGGCGTCGATCTCCGGCGCTCCCGCCCCAACCGCCGAACGGCCGGATCCTTCGACTCCGCGCCCCGCGCAGCGCCGACACCAGGCCGCGCCGACCGGTCGATCCATCGGCGTCGTCGACGGCGCGGAGCGGGTCGCCGGCGAACTTCCGTTCCGACGCTGTCTCGGGCGCGTCGTCGCTGGTCGCGGTAAGGAAAGCGTCGGGCAGTGCGAGTTTGTGAATAGTGCGCAGGGTCAGCAGGTATTGCCGCAGCAGCGGACCGGTGGTGTAGGGCAGATCATATTTGTCGCACAGTGCCCGCACCCGTTGCGCGATCTCTGCATAGCGGTTGCTGGGCAGGTCGGGGAAGAGATGATGTTCGATCTGGTAGCACAGGTTCCCACTGAGGAATGCCAGCGCCGGACCGGCGTCGAAGTTGGCGGTGCCCAGCATCTGCCGGAGATACCACTCGGCTCGCGACTCCTCCTCGACGACGTCGGGCGTGAATTTCTCTGCGCCGTCGGGGAAGTGGCCGCAGAAGATCACGAGATAGGCCCAGAAATTGCGGGCGGTGTTGGCAGCCGCGTTCGCGGCCAGCGTGCGGCGCCACCGCCGCCCGCTCAGCAGCGGAAACAACAGATAGTCCTTGCCGACCTGCCTACCGATCTTGGTGGCGAACAACTTGGTCTGCGCGGCCTTCCGCGCGGGCGTGGCGGCGCGGTCGCGTTCGGAGTACAGATCGTGCAGGGCGATGCCCCATTCGAATGTCGCTGCCAGGAACAGATTTTGGAGCGGTTGTAGCAGCAGTCGAGGCCGCCACGGCTGGTCCCGGGTCACACGCATGACACCGAAGCCGATGTCGTCGTCCATGCCGAGCACGTTCGTGTACACGTGGTGACGGAAGTTGTGGGAGTAGCGCCATTGCGCCGACAGCCCGGCCATATCCCATTCCCAAGTGCCGGAATGGATCTCGGGATCGTTCATCCAATCCCATTGGCCGTGGCCGATATTGTGGCCGAGTTCCATGTTCTCGACGCTCTTGGCCACCGCCAGCCCGGCGGCACCGACCAGCCAGCCGGCCTTGCCCCGGCCGAGCGCGATGGTGAGCCGGGAGGCCGCGTCCAGCGCTCGCTGAAAGGTGATCGTGCGGCGGATGTATGCCGCGTCCCGGCTGCCGCGCCGCTCCTCGATGTCGCGTCGGACGACATCGAGTTCGCGTCCCAGCGCCTCGACATCGGCGGGGGTCAGGTGTGCGTAGCTGCCGACTTCGGTGATTGCCATAGTTCATACCCTCGTATTGCCGGGTGTCGTACCTGGCCGGACCGATGTCGGGCGACTGCGCGAACACGCGGCGCCCCTTCGGAACCGGCTCAGCGTTTGAATGCCTCCGCGAGCCCCTTCTTGGCTCGGTCGATGGCATTGCGGGCCTGCCGGCCAGGGCTTTCCGTCCGATGGCTGCCGTCTCCGCCCGCCTTGTCGAACAGCTTGTCCAGGTTCGCCTTCGCTGCCCGAACCTGGTGGGTGATCTTGTCGCCGATGGTCATCGGGATGGTCCCATCCCCGGATGCGCTGTGAAGCCGCGGCCGGCCGTTCGCCGACCGGTCGACGCATAAGACCGGTTATAACTACACCCTAGCCCCGAATACGACGTCTGTCTACAGTGTAGGCTTACAGCGTATCCATCTGTGGAATCGACGGGAGACTCGAGGAAGTCTGCGATGAACGACGCGAGAGCGGGGCCGCCCGGCGACCCCGAACCATCCGGCGACCACGCCCGCGACAGCCGCGCCCACCCGCTGACCCGCGCGGAAATACTGGCCGCGGCGCTCGAGATCATCGACCATGACAGCATCGAGCGGCTATCGATGCGGCGCCTGAGCCGACGGCTCAACCGGCACCCCACGGCGCTCTACCGGCACGCCGCCAACAAGGCCGCGCTACTCGACGGCGTCACCGAGTTCGTCCTCGAGCAGTTGACCGTCGACTCCACCGACCCGGACTGGCATCATCAGTTGCGCGTGATAGCCCGAGATTTCCGCCGGCTCGCCGTGACGCATCCGCATGTCGTGCCGCTGCTGGTCACCCACCCGCTGACCACCCCGCTGGCGCTGCGGCCATGGGGAACACTGCGCCCGCTGGAACATATCCTCGAGTTGCTGAGCCGGGCGAGCTTCAGCGGAAGCGACGCCCTGCGGATCTACCGGGCGCTGTTCGGATTTCTGTACGGGCATGTGCTCAACGAACTGCAGGAACTCGTCCACCTGCCGGAAGAGTCCACCGATCTACTGCGGCTCGGGCTGCACCACCTTCCGATCGGAGAGTTTCCGCTTCTGCGCGGGCTCGCCTCGGAGCTGGCCGCCTACGACGGCGTCAGCGAACTCGAACGCGGCCTGGACACTCTGCTCGCGGGCCTCGACACCACTCTCACCACGCCCGCGACACGACCCGATCGCCCGTAACCGCGCCGGGTACCCGGTCAACGCGGCGCGGGCGCGTCCTCCGGCCCGGGCAGCGCGGCATCGCCCGACCTGGGACGGGGGGCATTGCCCGGCCCGGGCAGCGTGGCCGCGAGACCGGCCAGCAGAATGTCGAGCCCACGCTCGAGTTCCGCCGCGCCTTCGTAGCTCGCCAGTACCGATGCCAATCCCCGCACCAGCGGAAACTCCCCGATCGGCAACCGATACAACCCCAGCCGCAGCAGATCGTCGGTCTCCTCCGGACGTTCCACAAGTTCCTGCAACTCGTTGAGCACATGCCCGTACAGGAACCCGAACAGCGCTCGATAGATGTGCAACGCGTCGACCTCGGCGTATCCGACCCGTGTCAGCAACGCCAGCATGTCCTCCAGCAGGCGCACCGTCGCCGGCGGACGCTGCCCCAGCGGCGTCGCCAAGGGCCGCGTCACCAACAACGGCACCGCCCGCGGATGCGCCAGCGCGATTCGCCGGAATTCCCGGGCGACGCGCCGCACCTCCGCGACCCAGTCCGACGCCGCCGCGTCCACCGACAGCTCCGTGAACACGACCTCAGCGACACCATCGATCACGGCGGCCTTGTTCGGCACGTGCCGGTAGATCACCATCGGATCGCGGCCCACCGCCTCGGCCAGCCGACGCATCGACAAGCCCTCGACCCCCTCGCGATCCACGATCTCCAGCGCCGCGTTCAGCACCGCCGCCCGAGTCACCGGGCTGCCGCCGCGCCCAGCTCCGACCCTGTTTCCACCACTCGGCGATTCAGCCATTACAGACGGACTCCATCCCTCGGAAAACCCGGCATCTCTTTATGTAGGTCTACAACGTTGACATACGGCCCCGCACGGCGTCTACTGAAAGTAGCCGACTCAGGGAGCAACCCCATGGCACCACTCCACATCCGCCGCCGGACCACCCGGCACCACAGCCCTCCTGACAACACGCTGCGACTGCGGCTCAGGCCGGAAAGCGACGCATACATCGACGGTGCCTGGTGGCCACGGTCGGGCGAACTCGCCACCGAACTACCGGGTCTGCTGACATTTCTGGAGATTTGGATGGGCCCCATCCGGCGCGTCGTATACGACCGGGCCAGCTGGGCACCCGCGCCGCCCACCTCGACCGTCGGCGGGCACGAGGTCCAACTCGACGCCTACCCGTTCGAGGCCGGCAACACGATGTATGTCTTCGGCAACGACAACAGCATGCTCGTGCTGCAGGTGATCCTCTCCACCACCGACGACCACAGCGCACGTTCCACCCTCATCACCGCCGCGCGACGACCGGCAGCACAGGCCCTCGAAAAGGAAGCAAACTCATGATTCACGGCAACACGCGCCGACCTATCACCAACCACCTCGCCATGAACAGAAGCACCGGCCCACCAGGAAGGCACACCCAACCGTTCAGCATCCCGACCCGCACACCGCGACTGCTACTAGACGAGAACAACACCCCCGCCGGTGACATCGACGGTGCCTGGTGGCCCTGGACAGCCAACCTCACCGGCGAACCACACGACCTGATCGCCGCCCTCACCCCGCGCCTCGGCCCGATCACCGCAGTCGGCTTCGACTGGAACCGGATCAGCCGCGCCCAACGCCACATCGATCACGACGACGGCGTACACATGCACGACGCGAACACCGATCAACCCGTCGGCATCATGCGCCTGACCGCCGCCCACGGCCCCCGAGCGACCCTACTCGTCATCCCCTTCGACACTCCCCGCGACCGAGCCGACAACCTGATGCGGCGGGCAGTGCCCACCACCGGTCTGCCCATTTAACCGCTCTGTATCGTCTCGACCGAAGGCCGACCCGCCATCTCGAGTCACCATATCGCGCACAGCGGCCGAGGCCGCCGCATCCGGTCGTCGACGCCTCCGAGAGGCGCCATCGGTTCGGCAGAACTTCTCGTAGTCATATCTGGTGAGACCTTTCCAGTAGATCCCTCACCGCCCGCCATTCCATCAGCGCGTGCTCGACCTCGGACAGTGTCTCGAGCGGTCCCTCCCAGCGCACGAGGGCCTGTCCGGACAACGGCTCTGTCCCACGTCCGGCGGTAGCGTATCGGAGACTACGCCAACAGGCGATCGGCCCCCGAGCTTCACTCCCGACCCCGGCCGACGCCCCAACCGGCCACACTAGCGTGACGCTAGGGAATAGCATAGCCGGGGAGTAGCACCGCCCACCGGTGGTCGTTCTCACTCTCCAGGCGCGCAACCAGCGCCAAGACACCACTCTGAAACAGTGGGTACCCGGTGATGCTATACAGTTGCCAACCGCTGCGGAAACGCAACGGCTGCAATGGTAATGCCCGAAGCCCGGCCACCGTGTGACGTCGGCCGTATCCGGCCATCGGGGTCCTTCGCGGATTCCGCCGCACCGCTGACGTTATCCGGAGCATCAGCGGAACAGGGCAGTTGCAACGGGCGGGGCGCCGCCAGGTCGTAATTCTCCCACCATCGTGAGCCGAGCAGCCAATGCTCGGTACACAACCGGGCGGCCCGCGCCATCGACACGGTCGTGCTCATGGGCGGCTCGGCGACCAGCGGCAACCACACCGCCGCCGAGTTCAACACCTACGCCGACCCCGAAGCGTTCGACGGCCTGCTGCGCTCCGGCGTCGACGTGCGCATGTTCGGCCTCCACCTCACCCGGCAAGTCCTGCTCACCCCCGAGCACGAGCAGCAGCTGCGGGCCATCGGCACCGAACGCGCGGCCGTGATCGCCGACCACGTCGGCTTCTACCTGCGCATGACCGACCGGACCACACCCCGCCCGATGGCGCTGCACGGCCCCACCGCCGCCGCCTACCTGCGCTGGCCCGACCTGTTCGAACTCGAGCCCGCACGAGTCGACGTCGAACTCAGCCGCGCCGTCGGCCGCGGCGCCACCTTCATCGAATTCCGGATACCCCGCAAAGCCCACCCGAACGCACTCGTCGCCACCACCGCACACGCCAAGGACGTGATAGCCCGGGTAATGGCCGCGACCGGATCAGCAGAGTGCCTGTTCGCAAGCTGATCGGCTAGATTGTGCGGGACTCACGAGCAGCAGAAATCATTGCACAACTCGACTGCCTCGCCCGCCAAGCTCAGACCTCACTAGCTGCGGTAGGTGACCGCCGAGATCCCGGACACCTTGCCAATATCGCGCCGGGAATCCCGGTGAGGACCGATGGCGTTGACTGTTTTCATGACCTCGTTCAACCCGCGCTCGTTGCTCGCGGAAAGCCGGATCGGCGTGCTTGCGACTATCAAATCGAGTGGGCTGCCGCAGCTTTCGCCTGTCACGCCCTTCTATCACCAGGACTCCGATGTCATCTATGTGTCGATGACCGAGGGCCGGGCCAAGACGGTGAACCTGCGCCGCGACCCGCGGGCGGCGCTGGAGGTCACCAGCGCCGACGGCTGGTCCTGGGCCACCGCCGAGGGCACGGTGACCCTGACCGGCCGGGGCGCCGACCCGCACGGCCCCGAGGTCGAGGCGCTGGTGGACTACTATCGCGCCGCCGCCGGGGAGCACCCGGATTGGGACGAGTACAGAGCGGTGATGGTCTCCGACCGCAGAGTTCTGATGACGATGACCATCGACCGCGTGTACGGCGAGAAGATCCGCTGACCTCGCCATCGCTCCTCAGGACGGGATGGGCAGGCCCTGGGCGAATCCCCCGTCCACGGCCAGTTCGACATCGGTGGTGAAGGTGGCGTCGGCGGCCAGGAACAGCGCCGCCGCCGCGACCTCCTCGACGGTGCCGGTGCGCCGCAGCGGGGTGGATTCGTGGCCTTGCCGCACGAACTCCTCGCGTTCCTGCGCGCTCAGGCCGGGGAAGATCACGTCGTTGCCGACCGTGGTGAACACGATCGAGCCGCCCTCGGCGAGCAACGGATCCAGGGCCTGCACAGTGAAGAACGCGCCCTTGGTGTTGATCGCGAAGTGCCGGTCCCAGGCCGCCTCGGTCACCTCGGACAGTTCGGCGAATTCGGCGATGCCGTGGTTGACGAAGAGGTGGTCGACGCGGTCCAGACGCTGCCGGACGGTGTCGGCCAGCGCCCCCTGCGGCGCGGTCGGGGACTAACGGCCGGGGGCGTCGAGCACCTCACGCAGCCGCGACAGCGCCGCCTTCCAGCCTCGCTCCATGGCATTGCGGGCCATCTTCTGCCGCCGGTCGGTGATGTCGAAACCGGTTTGCGTCAACAGCAATCGGGTGCCGCGGCCCTGCGGTTGGATCGTCCAGTCGAGAATCCAGCGCGCGGGGTGTCGCGCACGCAGGTCGACCCAGCTGAACGTCAGCTGTTCGCCCGGACGGGCCTCCAGGACCTCGCAGGCGATCTCGCCGGTCGGCTCGGTGAGAATCGCGAAAATGAAATGCGTTCCGACCGTCGCGGACAAGCCCGTCGACCGCATCAGCCAGCGCTCGACCAGATCCGGCTCCGTCAGGGCGCGCCACACGGCATACGGCGGCTGCGGGTAGAAGCCGCCGATCTCTACCGCCGCGGGATCCAACTCCGAATCGGAAGTCACCGGCGCACCGCCGCAACGAAGGCAACCATGTCCCCAGCATTCCATGAGATACCGCCGCCCTCCTGCCCTCGCGGGAAACGGTCACCGCGGCATCCGATTCCGCCTTCCTGGCGTGGGCGGGCGAATCAGGCTGCGGCTTCTGCTCCGGCGTCGGCTGCGACGTCGCCGTTCACATCCGGGGCCGGAGCGTCGTTGACAGGCGCGCTGTCCACTCCGGCGCCGAACGCGCCGCCGATCGCGCCACCGACGACACCGCCCGCGACGGCGGCGGGAATTCCCAACGCCGCGGCGCCGATCGCACCACCGACAACCGCACCGACCGCAGCGCCAGTCGCGGCTCCAGCCGGGCTGGCGAGCAGGCCGAGGCCACCAACCGGCACTGCGGGCAGACCCACTATCAACCCAGCGCCTGCACCGATGAGCCCTCCGGCGACCGCACCGACCGCCGCGCCCGGCACGGCACCGACCACCGCCGCCGGAATGCCCACCACAGCCGCACCAGCAGCGGCACCGGCCATCGTTCCCGCGGCGACCTTGTCCGATCGACTTCCGCCGATACCAACGGATTTCAGGCCGGTAGCCACGTTGGCCTCGGCCTGGGCGACCGTGGTGTTCATGCCGTACAGCACGTCGTCCGGAAGTTCGCTCGGGGCCGGCGCGGTGAAATCACCGAAGCGGACCGTGCGCGGGGGCGGGGCGATCGGGGCGACCGGTTCCACCGGCCGAGGCGCGTGCAGGTTCTGCCAGTTGATGCCCGGGGCCGACTTGCCGGGGGCGCTGTCCTTCGGGATCGGCCGGAAGTTCGGGGGGACAACATAATCCGCGTTCGGCGGGGCTACGCGCGGCGGCGCCGGGGTGGTGACGCCGGGCTGGACCTGGCCGGGACGCGGGGCAATGAGGGTGTCGGAGCCGCGCGGCGCCACGCCGGGCTGAGAGGTGGTGGGGCCCGCGGGACGGGACGGCGGCTTCACCTGCTCGCCACGGGGCGGGGTGGTCGGAGTGTCGGGCTGCTTCGGCGCCGTCGGCTGCTGGCTCGACGCGGAACCGGTGGTCGGCGCGGCGGCGCTCGTGGACGATTTCACGGCCTGATCGGCGGAATTGCCGCACGCGACCAGCAGAGCCAGCGGAATCACGCCGACCGCGGGCAATATCACGCGCCGCGTTGTGCTGTTCAGTTTCCGATGCCGACCCTGCACGTCGTCACACCACCCTCATCAGTACTCGTCTAGAGAGGCCCCCCGTAGCCGGGTGGCCACGTGCGGCTGCGATCGTATCCGCTGCACGGCACGTCAGAGCAAATCGAAGTGATGTAGGCCACATTCAAAAGGGTTCGGGCACAATGCATATCGGCTACCACTCGGTCAGACCTCGCCCCGCGACTTGGGCGGCCGGGGCAGGTGCACCCCGAAATAGATAGCCGCGATCCGGAGCGCGAACACCAGCCCCGCCGACATCATGGCGGCCGGGCCGTCGGCGCTGCCCGCGGCATCCATGCCCAGGTAGCATCCGGCGCCCGCGAGGGCCGCGACGGCGTAGACCTCCTCGCGCAGCAGCAGCGGCGGGAACTCGCCGCACAGCACGTCGCGGACGACCTCGCCCGTCACCCCGGTCAGCACCGACAGGATGAGGACCGCGAGCGGGGTGACACCCGATTCGATGGCCGCGCGCGCTCCGATCACGGTCACCACCGCGAGCCCGACAGCATCGACCACCAGCAGGGCTCGGCGCGGCAGTTGCCAGAACCGCAGGTAGACCATCGTGCCGACGCCCACGCAGCAGATCAAGGTCAGCAGCACCCAGTCGTGGGTCCAGTACAGCGGATGCCGATCGAGGATGAGATCGCGCAGCGTGCCGCCGGAGATCGAGGCCGCGAAGGCGAGCGCCAGCCCACCGAACGGGTCCATATCGGCCCGATAGGCGGCCAGCACCCCGCTCGCGGCAAATGCGGAGATACCGACCAGGTACAGGGCGTGCAGCATGGCCTCATGATCGCAGCCGCCGCCGGGCAACCCTGAAAGATAAGGGCTCCGTGCGGTTGCCGGGTCGGGGGTCTGGCAACAGCACGGAGCCGACCTGAATATCGGTCCCTCGCTACGGGCGTTACACACAGACCTGAGAAATTTCTGATCGGCGCACCGGGGACAATCGGGGACAGGCACAGCCAGCAGAGCTCGGACCTGCCGGAGCTCGGACGACTCGAGGAGATGGGTATGCAGCTTGGAATGATCGGGCTCGGCCGGATGGGCGCCAATATCGTGCGGCGCATCGTCCGCGACGGCCACACCGCGGTCGGCTACTCGCGGCACGAGGACCAGATCAAGGAGTTCACCGCCGAGCTCGGCGACAAGTTCACCGGTGCGACCGATTACAAGGCGTTCGTCGCGCTGCTGGAGAAGCCGCGCATCGTGTGGGTGATGATCCCGGCCGGGGCCACCGGTGCGGTCATCGACGAGGTCGCCGAGCTGCTCGAGCCGGGCGATATCATCATCGACGGCGGCAACAGCCGCTACCACGAGGACATCAAGCGGGCGAAGGCCCTGACCCCCAAGGGGATTCACTACCTGGACATCGGCACCTCCGGCGGCGTGTGGGGCTTGGAGCGCGGCTACTGCCTGATGATCGGCGGCGAGGCCGAGACGGTGCGGCATCTCGAGCCGCTGCTGCAGGCCATCGCCCCGGGTGTGGAGGCCGCCGAGCGCACCCCGGGCCGGACCGGCGAGCCGTCGCCTGCCGAGCAGGGTTACCTGCATTGCGGCCCGGCGGGTGCCGGTCATTTCGTGAAGATGGTGCACAACGGCATCGAATACGGCGCCATGCAGGCCTACGCCGAGGGCATGAACATCCTGCACAAGGCCAATATCGGCAAGGCGTTCGACGGTAAGCACTCCGCCGAGGAGACGCCGCTGGAGAATCCCGAGTACTACCAGTACGACATCGACGTGCCGGAGGTGACGGAGGTGTGGCGGCGCGGCTCGGTCGTCGCGTCCTGGCTGCTGGACCTGACGGCGCAGGCGCTGCACGCCGATCCGGAGCTGAGCACGTTCGGCGGCCGGGTCTCCGATTCCGGCGAGGGCCGCTGGACCATCCACGCCGCCATCGACGAGGGCGTGCCCGCGCCGGTGCTGTCGGCGGCGCTGTACCAGCGCTTCTCCTCGCGCGATGAGTCGCTGTACGCGGACAAGGTGCTGTCGGCGATGCGCAAGGCCTTCGGCGGGCACAACGAGCTTCCGGGGAAGTAGGTAGGGCCCCGCATTCATCCCGGCGAAAAGCGTGCCGGGATGAATGCGGGGAGGCGATGGGTGCCGGGCGATGGCGGGGAGGCGATGGGTGCCGGGCGATGGCGGGCTTGCAAGGAGGGGGTGGCGGTTATCGGTGCTAGGGCTGCTTGTTTCCGGCGTGGTTTGGCCGCTCAGTCGAAGTTGCTGTCGAGCCAGTCTATGGTTTGCATGCCGAAAAGGTCTGTGCCCCAGCCGTATAGGTCGGTGAGCATTTTCAGCATGCTGCAGTCGGTGGGGTGGTAGGTGACGTCGGCGCCCTGGGCTCGGTAGGTTTCGGCCAGTTGGCGGGAGTCGCGCGCGGGGACCAGGGACATGAACGAATCGTCCTTGGCGCACGAGGCGATGAGGACCTTGCCGCCCGGGGCCCCGGACTTGCCGACTTCGTTGTCGTCGAACACGCGCTGGAAGGCGGGCTCGTCGGCCGGGCTCACGCCGGAGTTGAACAGGGTGTTCAAGGGCACGAACGGCATGCCGAAATACGTGTCCTGGCACTGGGTCCGGAAGAAGTCCGCCACCGCGCGGCCGGCGGGATTCAGCTTCTCGTCCAGCTTCATCTCCGGATACTTGGGCTCCAGCCCGAGCAGCGTCGCGAACGCGAACCCGGACCCGACCCCGCCGTCTGCGACCCGCATGAAGTTGCGCTGGTTGACGACCATCCCTTCCAGCACAGTCGATTTCACGTTCAGCTCGGGGGCGTAGTCGGGCTGGAGTTCGGCGGAGAACGCCGCGCCCACGCCGCCGCCCGCGATACCGAACAGGGCCAGCTGCGCATTCGGATCCAGCCCGGCCTCGGTGTGGCGTAGGGCCGCTCGGGCGCCGTCGAGCTGGGTGTGCGCGGCGTACTTGCCCGCGAACACCCCGTGCGGGCGGCGGTCGGCGTCGTTGCCGACGTCGGAGATCATCACCGCGTGGCCTTTGCCGAACAGCAGCGCCAGCGGTCCCAACGCCGACCACGAGGCGCCGTCGAACGGATCGCCACCCGTCCACTGCGTGCTCGGATGGCAGCTCGCGCCCACGCTGTCATTGGCCTCCTGGTAGGAGATCAGCTTTTTCTCGTTGGCGGGCTTGCCATCTCGCGGAATCATCAGGATGCCGGTGCTGATCGCCGGGGTGACGCCGTCGAGTTCGGTGGTGACGTACATCAGCTTCCAGGCGTCGAGATTCGCGGGCTTCAGCCCGGTGAACAGCACATCGACCTTCTTGGCCTTCAGCACCGTGCCCGGCTGCTCGGTACCGGTGAGCGCGGGCTCCTGATAGAACGGGTCATCGGCCCTCAAACCCTGAAATATCTCCTGCGGCGAGGCGGGGGTCGCCCCCTGCAGGGACCCGACGACGAAACCATTGAACACCTTGTCCAACCCCGGTGTCTGCGGCGGAACCGGATCGCCCGCAACGGTTCCCGTTCCCCCGTACACCATCGCCAGAGCCGCGACCGCCGCGACGAGAGTCCGTGTGCGCATCTCAACCTTCCTGTCCGACCGGGTGCTACGGAACCCTCGCACGGGCCTCAACCCTCCTGCCCGGCAGGGGTGACCTTCAGCTCGCTCGCCGCGGACCCCAGCAGCTGCGGGATATTCAGCAGCGGGCGATGCGATTCGAGCTGCACCTCGTAGGGGGTGCGCATCGTGGCTTCCAGCGCGGGCCAATTGTTTTCGACCTGGTACTTGTACTTCGGCAGCAGTTCGGTGGTGATGTAGTCCCAGCGCGCGTCGAGCACCGACCAGTTCCAGTCCGGCAGCGGCAGGGTCAGCAGCATCGCGCGTCCATCGGAGGCGGTGAAAGGCACACGCACCGGCCGGAATTCGCGCGGCGGCACCACACCCGCCACCGACGGCGACCCCGCCGCACCACTCAGATAGGTGATGGCCTCGCCGACCGGCCCCTTGTACGCGCGCACCTCGTCCCACTGCGCGCCGATCGCCCACTGCTGTTCACGCCGCAGCAGCGTCCCGTTGCCCGCGGCGATCCGGTCGTGCTCGCCGGAGGCGATATCGCGCCAGGCGGTCATGATGTCGCCGCCGAAAAGCCCGGCGGCCTGAAACTCCTCCAGCGCCGAAATCCCCTCGGTGACATAGGCATCGTGCATGGGCATCAGGTCGGAGAAGATGTTCTTCTGCATCACCAGGATCATCCCGAGGATCCAGCGCAGATCCTCGGGAGTCATGAGCGGCGCCGCGACGGCCAGCGCTCGCAGGCCGCTCGGCAGCATGGCCACCGCCTGCGGCCCCGCGGCCTGCGCGACCGAACCGAGCACACCGCGCGCCGCTTCGGCGATGCCGGGCAGGTCGTAGAGGTTGGTCATGAGCTCGAAATCGACCAGCCCGCCGCCGAAGTCGGCGCCCACCTGTCCGCCCATCCCCGCCCACTGCAGTTCCCGATGAGCCAACTGCAGGTCCTCGTAATAGCGGTAGGACTTGATCAGATTCTCGCGGTTGGCCCGCACGCCCGCCCGCGGATCCCACGACCGCAGGTCGATGCCCGCCTTGCCGGTCGCGTCGACCAGCCAGTACTGGTACAGCAGCGCCGCATACCGCGGGGGAGCCACACCCTCGGACCGCGCCTGATCGAGCAGACGGCCGAGTTCGGCGTGGTCATAGGGCAATTCGGGGTTCACCCCGCCCGGCCCCTCCGCCGCCTTCCGGTTGACCAGCGGCAGATCCAGATAGCGATCCACCTCCGAGGCGGCGACGGCGGGTCCCGCCGTCGTGAGTCCCAGCCCGATTACCGCCGCCAGTGCCAGTCCCGCACCGCGCACCAGGGCGCCGATCCGCATCGTGAACCAACCTTCCGCCGTCGTCGGGGTCGCGCACGCGATCACAACCCGCCTCGTTGCGATTACCAGCTGATAACTACCCACCGAAGGTGGTGCGAAATACGTCTCCGACGCCCACCCTTACCCGGGGCTGAGAGATTACCGCCATTCGGACAACACCTGCGTTTTCGAATCCGGCGCGTCCGATGTCAATCCGCTCGAATGCTAGGACACCGGGACGAAGAGGACAAACTTGCCACCAGTTAGCGGGAGGGTCAGCGACCGGACCGCAATCCCGTGCGGCATGCGAAAGGGCGGTGGATCGCTCCACCGCCCTTCGCTTTTCGTCAGCTCAGGTGCATTGCCTGCAGGATCTGCTTCGCCACCGCGAACGGTCCGAAGGTGAGCAGATAGATCGCGGCGTCCACGATCGCCATGGTGTTCTCCTCAGTCGAACTTGCTGTCCATCCAGTCGATGGTCTGCATACCGAAAAGGTCTGTGCCCCAGCCGTACAGGTCGCCCAGCATCCTGGGCATGCTGCAGTCGGTCGGCTTGTAGGTGACGTCGGCGCCCCCCGACCGATAGGTGTCGGCGAGGTGACGGGCATCGGCCGCCGGAACCAGCGACATCGGCGAATCGTCGGCGGCGCACGAACTGATCAGCACCTTCGACTTCGGCGCGCCGGACTTCCCGAGCTCGTTGTCGTCGAACACATGCTGGAAGGCGGGCTCCTCGGCCGGGCTCTGCCCCGACCTGAACAGCGCCTGCAGCGGAACCATCGGCATGCCGAAGTACGCCGGTGTCTGGCACTGCGTGCGGAACACGTCCGCGACCTGCTTGCCCAGCGGATTCAGTTTCTCGTCCAGCTTCATCTCCGTGTAGTACGGTTCGAGCCCCAACAGCGTGGCGAACGCGAAGCCCGAGCCGACCGAACCGTCCGCGATCCGCATGAAGTTGCGCTGGTTGACGACCATCCCTTCCAGCACAGTCGATTTCACGTCCAGCTCGGGGGCGTACTCGGACTGGATCTCGCTGGAGACGGCCGCGCCGACGCCGCCGCCCGCGATACCGAACAGCGAGACCTGGGCTTTCGGGTTCAGGCCCGCCTCACGATGGCTCAGCGCGGCGCGGACGCCGTCGAGCTGCGCGTGCGCGGCGGGCTTGCCCGCGAAGACGCCGTGCGGCTTGCGGTCACCGTCGTTGCCGACATCGGAGATCATCACCGCGTAGCCCTTGTCGAACATCATCCCCAGCGGTCCCAGGGCCGACCAGGACGAGCCGTCGAGCGGGTCGCCGCCGGTCCACTGCGTGCTCGGGTGGCAGGACCAGCCGACGCTGTCGTTGGCCTCCTGATAGGAGACCACCTTTTTCTCCCCGGCGGGCCTGCCGTCGCGCGGGACCATCATGATGCCCGTGCTGATCACAGGGGCCTTGCCGTCGAGGCCGGTGGTGACGTACATCAGCTTCCAGGCGTCGAGGTTCGCGGGCTTCACCCCGAGGAACATCACGTCGACCTTCTTGGCCTTCAGCACCTGCCCCGGCTGCTCGGAACCGGTCAGCTTCGGCTCCTGATAGAAGGGGTCGTCGGCCATCAGAGCCTGAAAGTTCTCCTGCGGCGAGGCGGCGGTCGCGCCGTTCAGCGAACCGACCACGAAACCGTTGAAAACCTGTCCCGGAACGGGGGTTCGGGGCTCGACCTCGGACTTGGGCGGTGCGGACTCGGGCACCGGCCCCGGCGCGGGCGTCGTCGACTGCGGCGACGCCGGGGTGGGCGACGGCTCGGCAGCGGGTTGTGCGGCAACGGTTCCCGCGGCGGTGCACAGCATCGCCAGGCTCGCGGTTATCGCGATCAGAGTTCGGCTACGCATCTCAGCCCTCCTGTCCGGCCGCGGCGGGCGCGACCTTCAATTCGTTCGCCGCCGAGATCAGCAGCTGCGGGATGTTCAGCAGTGGGCGGTGCGATTCCATCTGCTGCTCGTACGGCGTCCGCATGGTGGCTTCCAATGCGGGCCAGTTGTTTTCGACCTGGTCCTTGTACTTGGGCAGCAGTTGTCCGGTGATGTAGTCCCATCGCCGATCCAACACCGACCAATTCCAGTCCGGCAGCGGCAGGGTGAGCTGCATGGCCCGGCCGTCGGAGCCGGTGAAAGGCACACGGACAGGGCGGAATTCGCGCGGCGGCACCACTCCGGCCACCGAGGGTGAACCGACCGCACCGCTCAGGTAGGTGATTGCCTCGCCGACCGGCCCCTTGTAGGCGCGCACGTCGTCCCACTGCCCGCCGATCGCCCACTGCTGTTCGCGCCGCAGCAGCGTCCCGTTGCCCGCGGCGATCCGGGCCCGGTCGCCCGAGGCGACATCGCGCCAGGCGTTCATGATGTCGTCACCGAACAGCCCGGCCCGCTGGAACTCCGCCACCGCGGGCAGCCCGCCGGTGACGTAGGCGTCGTGCATCGGCATCAGGTCGGAGAAGATGTTCTTCTGCATCACCAGGATCATCCCGAGGATCCAGTGCAGATCCTCCGGCGTGATCTGCGGACCGGCCTGGGCCAGCGCCTTCAGCCCGTCCGGCAGCATGGCTACCGCCTGCGGGCCCGCCGCCTGCTCCACCGCGCCGAGCACCCGGTTCGCGGCATCGGCGATGCCGGGCAGGTCGTAGACGCTGCCCATCAGTTCGAAATCGACCAGCCCGCCGCCGAAGTCGGCACCCACCTGGCCACCCATCCCGGCCCACTGCAGTTCCCGGTGCCCCAGCTGCAGGTCCTCGTAGTAGCGGTAGGACTTGATCAGGTTGTCGCGGTTGGCCCGCACGCCCGCGCGGGGGTTCCAGGACTTCAGGTCGATGCCCGCCTTACCGGTCGCGTCGACCAGCCAGTACTGGTACAGCAGCGCCGCAAAGCGCGTGGGCGCCACGCCCTCGGCCCGCGCCTGGTCCAGCAGGCGGCCGAGCTCGGCGTGGTCATAGGGCAGTTCGGGGTTCACCCCGCCCGGGCCCTGCGCGGCGTTCCGGTTGACCAGCGGCAGATCGAGATAGCGATCCACCTCGCTGCTCGCCGATGCCGGTGCCGCCGCGACGAGTCCGAGTCCTACCAGCGCTGCGAGGGCAAGTCCCGCGCCGCGCATCATTGCGCCGATTCGCATGGTTGTTTTCAGCCTTCCGCTTACGCTGTGGGGGTCGAAATAGTGATGACGACGGCTATTTGCCATCGAATAGCTGATATATGTCGATATCCGGCACGCGCCGCCCGGCGCCGTTGCCGCGCCGATGGCCGATGTCGTCCGGCGGTCGACTCAATGGTTAACGACAGATTACCAACGCCCGTTACAGCGTTTACCAAAGTCATGGGATGATTTTGCCTGGCAGCTGAGCCGGTCGACCACTCAAATTGCCTGCCAGCAGCGTGTTTTGCTGATCTGGCGAAAGATCCGCGAGTCCGTGCGCGCGACAGGTCCAAATGGCACATATCACAGATAGATAACGTTTGATATAGGTATTTGCGGTGCGGGTCACGCTCGCGCGGTCATCGGCCATCGGGCCCGCCACACACCGGTCCCGAGCTGTCGGACCGGCGCCCGGGCGGCTACCGTCGGATGCCATGCGCACCGTTCCCGGGATCGTTCTCGCGGTACTCGCGGTCACCGTGACCGCCTGCTCCGGCGGCAACCGGACCACCGACACCCCCAGCGCCACCGCGGCGCCACCGAGCTCGACCACGGCGGCGACCACCAGCGCGCAACCCGACTGCACCGCAGGGTTTCTCGCCCAGTTCACCACCCGCCAGAAGCTGGCCCAACTGCTGACCGTCGGCGTCAACGGGCTCGCGGACGCCGAGAGCCTGGTGCGCTCGGAACAGATCGGCGGAATCTTCCTCGGCAGCTGGACCGATCAGTCGCTGCTGGCCGACAAGCAGATCGACCGGGTCAAGGCGGCCGCCCGCACCCCGCTGATGGTGACGATCGATGAGGAGGGCGGCCGGGTGTCGCGGCTGAGGAACCTCATCGGCGCCGCGCCGTCCGCCCGGGTCAGCGCCCAGACGGTATCCGCGGACGAGTATTACCGGGAGAGCGTGGCGCGCGGGCGGGCCATGAAGGACCTCGGCATCACCGTCGACTTCGCCCCGGATGTCGACGTCTCGAGCCAGCCCGACGACAGCGTGATCGGCGACCGGTCCTACTCCGACGCTCCCGAGGTCGTCACCCGCTACGGCGACGCCTACATCCGCGCGATGCGCGACGCCGGGCTGGGTGCGGTGATGAAACACTTCCCGGGCCACGGCTCGGGTTCCGGCGATTCGCATACCGGCGCGGTCCGCACCCCGCCGCTGGAGCAACTGCAGCAGGTCGATCTCGTGCCGTATCGCAACCTGATCGGCTCGGGCGCGGGCGTGATGGTGGGCCACCTCGACGTGCCCGGCCTGACCGAGCCCGGCGTCCCGGCCAGCATCAGCCCGCAGGTGATGGCGCTGCTGCGGCAGGGCAGCGGCTACGGGGCCGCGCCGTTCGACGGGCCGATCTTCACCGACGACCTGAGCGGCATGGCCGCCATCACCAGCCGGATGGGGATAGCCGACGCGGTCGCGGCGGCTTTGGAGGCAGGGGTCGACAACGCGCTGTGGATCAACAGCGACGCGGTCGCGCAGGTGCTGGACCGGCTCGAGCAAGAGGTGCGCGCGGGGCGGCTGCCGATGAAACAGGTCGACGACTCGGTGCTGCGGATGGCGCGCTACAAAGGCATCCCGATGCACTGCTGAGGCGGCCGACGCGGCACTCCCCCGCGGTGGGGAGCGAATCGCGGGCAAGTGCCTTCGCTCGAACTTACCTTGGAGTAAGATAAGAGTTTCACCATGGTCTAGGAGAGCGGATGGCAGGCGGAACGAAACGGCTTCCTCGGGCGGTTCGTGAACAGCAGATGCTGGACGCCGCCGTGGAGGTGTTCTCGCGCAAGGGATACCACGATACCTCGATGGATGCCATCGCCGCAGAGGCAAAGATCTCCAAGCCGATGCTCTATCTGTACTACGGCTCCAAGGACGAGCTGTTTCGCGCCAGCATTCAGCGTGAGGCCGCGCGCTTCATAGAATCCGTGGCGGTGGCGGGCAACCCGAAGCTGACACCGCACGAACAGTTGCGCGCGGGCCTCGAGGCCTTCCTGTCGTACGTGGACAACAACCGGCTGTCCTGGCAGGTGCTCTACCGCCAGGCACTGGGCCAGCAACCGTTCGCGTCCGAGATCACCAACAGCCGTGAGCGGGTCATCGAGCTGACCGCCAAACTCCTCGAGTCCAGCGCCAAATACGCCGAGCCCGGAACGAATTTCGACATCGTGTCGGTCGCGGTCATCGGCGCGGGAGAGGCCATCGCCGACCGGATCGCCGACGGCGAGGTCGAGGTCGCCGAGGCCGTGGATCTGCTCGACAATCTGGCCTGGCGCGGCCTGGCGGGCAAGAAGAAGGCGGATTGACGTCCTCTCCGGCCATGAAAGACCGAGTGCGGGACGCCGGGGACCGCGACGAATTGCGCGAGTGCGGAGATCGGGATTCCGGTGGGCGCGATCTGGATTGCGATCCCGCCTCCGGCCGAAACATTTCCTGGGGTTATGCGCGAGTTGCATGGGTTTTCCGCTGTGTTGACGCGGCCGGAGATCACAGCGTGGTGTGCTGGCGTGACCACACAGAACCTGGAGGGAGGCGGGCATGTCGGACCAGGAATCGACGGACGAGGGATCGACGCTGGCGCGGCGGCAACTGGGAAAGTATCTGCGCGAGGGTCGGGAGGAATGTGGATTCACGCTGCGGCAAGCATGTGCGCTGATCCAGCGCAGCGCCAGTGCATTGCAGCGGATCGAAACGGGTGCAGTACAAGTGCGGGATGCGGATCTCGAGGCACTGTGCAAGATCTACGGATTCGACGACGACCGCACCGCTGCGATGCAGGCTCTCGCGGCTCAGGGCAACGAGCAGAGCTGGTGGCTGGACTACAGAGACCTGATGCGAGGACGTTTCAATTTTTATGTGGACCTGGAGGCGGCAGCGGAGAAGCTGACGACCTACGAGCCCGAACTCGTGCCGGGGTTGCTACAGACACCCGGGTACGCGAGTGTGCTGATCCGGTCCGTCTATCCCGACGACGGCCCCGACGAGCATGCCCGCCGAGTGCGGTTGCGGATGCGGAGACAAACCAGGATCACGCGCAAGTACCTGCCAGCGAAGCTGGAGGTCATCCTCCGAGAGTCGGCCCTCCGGACCGTCGTCGGCGGACCGAAGATCATGGAGGCCCAGGCAAAACACCTTGCCGACATGGGAACCCGATCCAATGTGACCGTGCGGATCCTCCCCAGCAGCGCCGGATTCCCGCTGGGAGAATCGGTCGGTCCGTTCGTCATGCTCGAGTTCGGCACGGATAGAAAAGGGCAGCTTGCCGAGCCGCCCGTGATCTACGTGGAGTGTTATACGGGGAGCCTGTACCTGTCGAAACCAAAAGACGTCCAGAGATACCATGAGGCGTACGAGAGCCTCCGGCGCAGCGCGATGGATCCCGCAGCTAGCCGGGCTCTGCTCAGGCAGATTGCGAAGGAGTACGCGTCCTGATGGTCGATCTAGCGAATGCCCGGTGGTTCAAGAGCAGCCGTAGCGGCGGCGGGGAGAACTGCGTCGAGGTCGCCTTCCTCCCCGATAACCTTGTCGGCGTTCGCGATTCGAAGAACCCCGGCGATCCCGCGCTGGTATTTACCGCGGACGAATGGTCGCAGTTCACGGCCCTCACCGAGCGGACCGCATTCGATCTCTGACTCTCGCCGATACACCGCCCCCGGCGCTCGGCAGCTTCTTTCGTACGGCGGGGGGTCTCAACCCGGAAGAGCCGCTCACCTTTTCGACATAGCCGCATATCGAATCCCCCATGCGATCCGATATGTGGCCGCGAAAAGGTGTGCGGCTCCTCTTATCCGGTCCCCGACGGTCCGAAGCTCAGCGCAGCGTGGCGGTCAGGTGCGGGTAGCCCTTCTTCGGGTGCTTCAGCGACAGGTCCCAGCCGGCGGCTCCGTCCGAATCGCTGACCTGGTCGGCGTACACGTTGACCGTCGACGGCAGCAGGATCGGCTTGCCGAATTTCACCGCGTAGGTGCTCTGTGCCGGGACGCGGCCCTCGATGACGCCGAGAACCGCCGCGGCCGACCACATTCCGTGCGCGATCGAGCGCGGGAAGCCGAAGGCCTTGGCGCTCAGCGCCGACATATGGATCGGGTTGCGGTCGCCGGAGGCCGCGGCGTAGCGGTGGATCATCGCCTGGTCCACGCGCAGCGTGCGCAGCGGCGGCGGGGGCGCCTCGTCCGGCTTGGGCTCCGGCTTCGGGCCACCCGACAGCGACGTGCGCTGCTGGTGCAGGAACGTGGTGACCTGCCGCCACACCTGCTCCCGGCCGACGCTGATCTCGCTGATCGCGTCGACCAGCAGGCCCTTGGGGTGCTCGCGCAGATTCTCCACGTGCGTGCGGATGTCCAGCGGCTCGCTCACCGAGATCTCGCGGGTGCGCTCGATCAGGTTCTCCGCGTGCACCGCGCCGACCGCCACGAACGGGAAGTCGCGCGCGACGACCAGTTGCATGGCGAGCGGGAAGGTGAGCACGAACGGATAGGTCAGCGGCAGCGAATCGCCGAACCGCAGCCCGGTCGCGTGGCAGTACGCGGCCAGGTGGTCGACGTCGACCTGCACGCCGCTCAATTCCACTGCGCGGTCGGGGATCTGGGACTTGCGCGCCGAGAGCAGCGGGACGGCCCCCAGGGCGGCCCGCAGATAGAGGCTGCCCGTCTTCGGGGGCTCGTGCAACGAAATGGTCTGGGTCATGATGCTCCGATCAGGCGCCGATGAGGCTCTGGCCGCAGACGCGAACGACATTGCCCGTCACCGCGTTCGACGCCGGGCTGGCGAAGTAGGCGATGGTCTCGGCGACGTCGACGGTCTGGCCGCCCTGCGACAGCGAGCTCATCAACCGGCCCGCCTCGCGGGTGCCCAGCGGGATGGCGGCCGTCATGGCCGTCTCGATGAAGCCGGGGGCGACGGCGTTGATGGTGATGCCCTTCTCGCCCAGCTTCGGGGCCTCGGCGTCGACCATGCCGATGACACCGGCCTTGGAGGCGCCGTAGTTGGTCTGGCCGCGGTTGCCCGCGATACCGGCGATGGAGGACACGTCGATCACGCGGCCACCCTGCTTCAGCGCGCCCTTGGACACCAGAGACTCGGTAATGCGGTGCGGCGCGGCGAGATTCACGTTCAGCACCGAGTTCCAACGGCCCTCGTCCATGTTGGCGAGCAGCTTGTCGCGGGTGATGCCCGCGTTGTGCACGATGATGTCGATGCCGCCGAAGCGCTCGGTGGCGAACTCGGCGATCTTGTCGGCGGCGTCGGCGGCGGTGACATCCACGGCGAGCGCGGTGCCGCCGACCTTGTTGGCGGTCTCCGACAGCGCCTCACCGGCGGCCGGGATATCGGCGACGATCACCTTGGCGCCGTCGCGCGCGAACACCTCGGCAATGGTGGCGCCGATGCCGCGCGCCGCACCGGTGACCACGGCGACCTTGCCCTCGAGCGGCTTGTCCCAGTTGATGCCCGCGGTGGCGTTGTCGTCCTTGCCGACCCGGAAGACCTGGCCGTCGACGAACGCCGACTTGCCGGACAGCAGGAACCGCAGCGTGGACTCCAGCCCGGTGGCCGCGGCGGCCGCCTCCGGGTGCAGGTAGACCAGGTTGGCGGTGGCGCCGCGCAGCAACTCCTTGCCGACGCTGCGGGTGAAGCCCTCCAGCGCGCGCTGCGCGATCTGCTGCTCGACGCCCGAGGCCAGTTCGGGAGTGGTGCCGATGACCAGCACCCGGCCCGACGGCGCGATCGAGCGCATGGCGGGCTGGAAGAACTCGAACAGCTGCTCGAGTTCCTCGATGGAGCCGAGGCCGGTGGCGTCGAACACCAGCGCGCCGAACTTCACGCCCGGCGTGGGGGAATCCACGAAGGTGTAGTCCGACAGCAGGTTCCGGGTGGCGTCGGCGACGCGGCCCTTGCCGCCCACCAGCACCGGACCGGGCAGCGCCGGTTCGCCGGGGGTGTAGCGACGCAGGTTTTCCGGCTTCGGCAGTCCCAGCTTGCTCGCCAGGAACGCACCGGGGGCCGAGTGAATGAACGATCCATAGAGGTTGGGAGCGCTCTTACTCTTGCTGGCTGCCACTGTTCCTACCTTTTCTCGTGTCGAATGTGGACGTCTGCATCGACCATCGCATGCTGCCGCCCCGAGCGTTGTTGCGCACATCTACGGGGGTACGGTGTCGACAACGAACTTACTCCAGAGTAAGTTTAATGTAAACCGACAGCGTAGGAGCATCGGTGCGGAGCCGAATTCCGGCCACGCCCGAGCGCCGAACATCCGACGAGAACAATCCGACGAGTGGAGACTCGAGTGACTACCAAAGCCCGTTCGGCGAAGGCCGCCGCTTCGAACAGCAGCGGGGCCAAGAACACCAAGCAGACCCGACCCGTCGCGGTCCTCGGCGGCAATCGGATTCCGTTCGCCCGCTCCGACGGCAAGTACGCGCACGCCTCCAACCAGGATATGTTCACGGCCGCGCTGAACGGCCTGGTCAGTCGCTACGGCCTGCAGGGCGAGCGGCTGGGCATGGTCGTCGGCGGCGCCGTGCTCAAGCGCGTCGGCGAGCACGGCATGATCCGGGAGAGCGTGCTCGGCAGCGAGCTGTCGCCCTACACCCCGGCCCACGACCTGCAGCTGGCCTGCGGCACCGGGCTGCAGTCGATCGTCACCGTCGGCGACGCGATCGCGCTGGGCCGCATCGAGGCGGGCGTGGGCGGTGGCACCGACACCACCTCCGACGCGCCGATCGGCGTGAGCGAGCCCATGCGCGAGTGGATGCTCGACGCCAACCGCGCCAAGAAGAACTCCGACTACGTGAAGCTGGTCGGGCGGCTGCGGCCGTCGATGGTGGGCATCGAGATCCCGCGCAATGCCGAGCCGCGCACGGGCCTGTCGATGGGCGAGCACGCGGCCATCACCGCCAAGGAGTTCGGCATCGCCCGCGAGGCGCAGGACGAGCTGGCCTATCTGTCGCACCGCAATATGGCCGCCGCCTACGACCGCGGCTTCTTCGATGACCTGATCACGCCGTTCCTGGGCCTGACCCGCGACGACAACCTGCGCCCGGGCTCGACCATCGAGAAGCTGTCGACGCTGAAGCCGGTGTTCGGCAACAAGCTCGGCGACGCCACCATGACCGCGGGCAACTCCACCCCGCTCACCGACGGCGCCTCCGCGGTGCTGCTGGGCAGCGAGGAGTGGGCCGCCGAGCGCAACCTGAAGCCGCTGGCCTACCTGGTCGACAGCGAGGTCGGCGCGGTGGATTACGTCTGGGGCCCGGACGGCCTGCTGATGGCGCCGACCTACGCGGTGCCGCGGCTGCTGGCCCGCAACGGCCTGACCTTGCAGGACTTCGACTACTACGAGATCCACGAGGCCTTCGCCTCCGTGGTGCTGGCGACCCTGCAGGCGTGGGAGTCCGACCAGTACTGCAAGGAGCGGCTGGGCCTGGACGGCGCGCTCGGCTCCATCGACCGCTCGAAGCTGAACGTCAACGGCTCCTCGCTCGCCGCGGGCCACCCGTTCGCGGCGACCGGCGGCCGCATCATCGCCCAGACTGCCAAGCAGCTGGCGGAGAAGGGCTCCGGCCGCGCCCTGATCTCCATCTGCGCCGCGGGCGGCCAGGGCGTCGTGGCCATCCTGGAGCGCTGACGCACCGGTTTCGACGTTCGCGCGAGGGCGGCATCGGGTTCACGAGCCCGATGCCGCCCGCTGGCGTTCGGGACGCATCCATCCGGCCTCGTGCGTGCCTCGAATCTCTGTTGTGCATTATCGTGAAATCGTGAGCGCTGAACGTGACGAACTGAAGCGCCTGGTCGATGAGATCCCCGAAGACCAGGTGCCACAGGCGTTAGCGGATGTCCGGAGACACCTGCATGTCGCTGCTGCGCGCACGTGGCCTCCAGCGTGGTTCGGCAGCGCAGAGGGTGATGGCACCGCCTACGGCGCTCGAAGCGAGGAACTGTTGCGCGACGGCTTCGGCCGTCGATGATCGTCTGCGACACCGGTCCGCTAGTCGCCGCGGCATTCACGAAAGACCCCGACTATCACGCCTGCGCCGAACTGTTTACGAGCCTGCATCTGGCAAATCGGCCGATGCTCGTGCCGACTCCGGTACTCGGGGAAGTCGGGTACCTCCTCGGGAATCTTGCTGGTCCACGAACCGAGGCCGCGTTCCTCACGTCACTGGCGGACGGCGATTTCACCGCGCTGGACCCGATCGACGAGGATTACCGGCGCACAGCAGAACTGGTCGAGAAGTATGCGGATTTTCCGCTCGGAACATGCGATTCGATCGTCATCGCTGTCGCCGAGCGGCTGGGCATCACCGAGGTAGCGACCCTCGACCATCGGCATTTCAGCGTCGTCAGGCCCCGGCATGTGCGAGTGCTGACACTGTTGCCCTGACGGAGCCGTCCACCACGCCAGGCGTCACTTGATAACCGAGGAATTCACCCGCACACCACGTGCTGGTGGGCCAGATCGAAGGTGCGGCGGGCCAGGTCGGAGATGCTCAGGACGTCGCAGCCGGAGACGGCACTGCGCAGCTGGTCGCGCAGGGGTGTGGTCCAGTGGCGCGGTATCGCCGCGGCGCCCAGCAGTACCCCGGCGACGGAACCGGCCGTGGCGCCGTTGGAGTCGGTATCCCAGCCGCCCTGCACGGTCAGTGCCACGGTCCTGCTGAAATCGCCTTCGCCCCAGAGCAATCCGCATGCCACGAGGCAGGCGTTGCCGATGGCGTGCACCCAGTTGTAGTGGCCGTGCCGGGT
This sequence comes from Nocardia thraciensis, assembly GCF_054782435.1. Classification (NCBI taxonomy): domain Bacteria; kingdom Bacillati; phylum Actinomycetota; class Actinomycetes; order Mycobacteriales; family Nocardiaceae; genus Nocardia; species Nocardia thraciensis. Next base: position 98,994 of record NZ_BAAGSM010000037.1, on the reverse strand, counting down.
GTGCACGGACTGCATCGCCTGCTCCCAGCCGATGCCGCGCCGGTGGTCCTCGATCACCTGGGACAGCGCCGAGGCGAGTCGCGATCGTTCCGGAATCACCTGCTGCGCAAGGGTTATCGCGGTCAACGCGTCCGGAGCGGAGAAGGCGCCAGACACCAGCGCGGCGGCCCACATCGCGGCCCAGATCCCGTTGCCGGTATGCGAGACCGAGGCATCGCGGGCGGCCAGTGCGGCCGCCCGCGCCGGGTCGTCGGGGCAGACATAGCCGTAGATGTCGGCGCGGATCATCGCCCCGATCCATTCGCGGTAGGGATTGCGGTGCCGGGCCGTCGCCGGCGCCGCCCAGCCGTCGATGAGGTTGCGGTACGCGACCCGCTCCGCGGTGTAGGTCTGCAGGAACGGCAGGCGCGCGAGCCATTCGGCGGCGACCTCGGCGGCGGTGAACTCGGTGCCGTGATGTTCCAGCAGGTGCAGGCCGAGGACGGTGTAGTCCAGGTCGTCGTCGCGCGGGCAGCCATCGATGCGGCCCCGGGTGGACTCCGGCCAGCTGCGTTGCAGCCGGTAGCCGTCCGGCATCGGATCGAGCACCGGCACGTAGTCGGTCAGCGGATAGGCGTCGGCGCGTTCGAGGTAGGCGCGGATCAGCTGCGGGGTCCAGTGGAATCCGTTCTCCAGCGGCTTCCCGAGCGTGCAGCCGACGCAGCGGCCCAGCCAGCCGCCGAGAATGCGGTCGTAGAGCCGGTTCCCCGACTGCGAGGGTATCGCAATTCGTTGCGGTGCAGCGGTTTCCCCGATCTCGTCGTACGGCCACGCCGGGTCGCGCGGCGCCGTTTCGACGCGATCGAGCAGTTGCCAGCACGCCGCGGGATTGGGGGCCGGGGTGTGGGTGAGATCGCGGACCTCCTCCGCGAAATCGTCGACGATATAACCTGATTCGCTCCGCTGCAGCCATTCGAAGTACAGCAGGGCGCGCGGATCCCCTTCGGGATGGCCGAAGAAGGCCGATTCGATCGGTTCCATGATCTTTCACAGGATCGTGGTGACCACCGCGACGACCTCCGACAGCAACGGCAGCGATTCGTCCCGCTGTGGCGCACGCGCCCACCAGCGTCCCTCGTGGGTGTGCCGGCCGAAGCCGGTGGGCAGGATGACGTTGCTGCGATGCGGGCCGATGTCCACGCCGTGGCGCTCCAGTTGGACGGTACATTCCAGAGAGGGGTACCCATCGAAGACCGTGAGGAACGTCCGGCGGGCCGGTCGGTCGCGCACCAGCACCGGGCCGGGTATCCCGCGCACCGTCAGCTCGCCGATAATCAGCGCGCCCAGCAGTTCGGGGGTGTTCACCGCGGCGATCGTGTCGAGCAGGGGTAGTACGACGAACCCGGGCGAGGTGACGTGCACGCGCGGCAGCCCGAACAGCGACCGATACGCCTGTGCCCAATCCTGAGGAGTGGCAAGTTCTTCCAACCGCACGATCAACCTCATTCGGTTCGATACCCGGCCCGGCGACCGGTGACGGTCGCGGGGATATTCCAGTGAAGACCGAAAAGCCCAGTCGAATCAGTGGTTTCGGTGAATCATGCGCAAATTGTCAGATACGACTGTGTGGAGGGGCTATAGCGAACCAACGGTTTGAAATCCTTGTGCCACAAACTGTTCGGTCCGAACGGGTCGGGGCGCGAGGGCAGCGGACCGGTCACACGATCACACACCCGCCGGAAAACCTCCGGGAAAAGCACCCCCGACATCCGCGTTTCGGGAGGTCGGCGGGGTACTCTCGCTGACATAGGCCGAGGCACCGGAACCCGGGAGGTTCGCTATGCCCTGCGACACGATGCTCATTGCCTACGACGGCTCCGAGAACGCGAAGCGGGCCGTCGAGTACGCGGGCAGGTTCCTGTCCGCGACCAGAGCGGTGGTGCTCACCGCCTGGGAGCCGATGGTGCGCCAGGCCGCGCGGATGTCGGGGCTCTCGGGGGTCATGCAGCCCGAATGGCTCCCCGACGAGGAGATCGAGGACGTCGCCTACGTCGATGCCAAGCACATCAACGCCGAGGGCGTGCGGCTTGCCAGGCTCTCCGGGCTCAACGCCGAGGCGCGCACGGCCGAATGCACCTCCACGATCTGGAACGCGATCGTCGACGTCGCCGACGAGCTGAACGTCGACATCATCGTGGCCGGGACCCGCGGCGCCACCGGCATCCGGGCGCTGATGCATTCCAGCGTCGCCGAGGCGGTGCTCAAGCACTGCCACCGCCCGATCCTGCTGGTCCCCCCGGGCAAGGATCCGGCCGACTCGCGGTAGACCCCCGGAACATGCGCCGCGCGTGCCCGCAACCACAGTGAGATGTCCGTCGCTTCTCCCGGGGCGTCTCGGAGACCGCGGACTATGGTCGGGGAGTCATGGACGGTTTTCTGCTCGCTCAGCCCGGGGGTGTGGTGCGCACCGGCGGCGCCCGGCGCACGTTCGACGATGCGCGCGCAGCGGCGGCGGCGCTGCGCGAGGGTGCCGGACTGATCGTCGGGGCGCTGGCGTTCGACCCGCGTCACCCCGCGGCGCTGTGTGAACCCGAGCGAGCCGAACACACCGCGGGACCGTGGCGTCCGGCGGCGCTGCCGGAGCTGCCACCGGTCCGGGTACTCGCCGAACTGCCCAGTGCCGCAGAACATATCGCGCGGGTGACGAAGCTGGTCGAGCAACTGTCGGACGCGGCACAGCCGCTGCGCAAGGTGGTGGCCGCGCGGTCGCTGCTCGCGGCGGCCGATGAACCGCTGGATCCGACGGTGGTGGCCGGTCATCTGCTGGCCCGGCACCCGCGCGCGAACGTCTTCGCCGTGGATCTGACCCCTGCCGGGCGATCCGGCGCCACCCTGGTCGGCGCCACCCCCGAGGTGCTGGTCGCCCGCCACGGCGACGTCGTGACGCTGCGTCCGCTGGCCGGTACCGCACCGCGCGGTCCGGACCCGGACGCCGATACCGCGTTGTCGCGGGAACTGCTGGCCAGCAGCAAGAATCGTGCCGAGCACGCCTTCGTCATCGACTGGATCCGGGAGCGGCTCGCCCCGGTATGCCGCGAACTGGACGTCCCCGATGGTCCGGAGCTGATCAACACCGCCGAGGTCTGGCACCTCGCCACGCCGATCCGCGGCCGCCTGCGCGACCCGTCCACCACCGCGCTGGACCTGGCGGTGCTGCTGCACCCCACGCCCGCCGTCTGCGGCACCCCCACCGATCTGGCGCTGGAGACCATCACCGAGACGGAAGAGGATCGCGGCTTCTACGGCGGTGCCGTCGGCTGGTGCGACGACCGCGGCGACGGCGAGTGGGTGGTCGCGATCCGCTGCGCCGAGTTGTCCGCCGACGGCCGCACGGTCCGCGCCTTCGGCGGCGGCGGCATCGTCGCCGCCTCCGACCCTGCCACCGAACTCGACGAGACCACGGCCAAACTGCGCACGCTGCTCGGTGGCCTGCGCTGCGAGGTGCCTGGACCGTGATCACGTCCGGCGCCGGACCCCGTCCCGCGGCATCGATCCCCGGCCCATTCACCCGCGCCCGTCGCCGCGCACAGCTTGATGTTGTAGGTTGACTCGGAATACGCCTGCGTCGATGTATGGGAGTCCCGCGATGAAGTTTGCCGTCCCTGGTGCTGCGAGCGCCGTCGCCGGAGCGCTGCTCGGCGTCGTCGCCGTGTTCGTCATCACGACGGCGATGGCGCAGAACTCGCGGCCCGAGGTCGACCGCAGCGGCGACGCGTCGTCATCGCTGCTGAACAACGTTGAGTACGGCTCTCGCTGAGTCGTCGACCGTCGCTGCCCCAACCGCCGACACCGACCGCACCGCGCCGCTGGGTCGGCGCTGGTTCGCAGGCACCATCGTCGCGGCATTCCTGCTGACCTTTCTGCAGGCGCCCAGCCTGACCGTCGCCGACACCAAATACGATCTGGCACAGAATCCGCTCGGATTCCTGGAGCGCGCGGCGCACCTGTGGAGCAGTCAGGCCCCCATGGGGCAGGTGCAGAATCAGGCCTACGGCTATTTCTTCCCGCACGGGGCCTTCTTCTCGCTCGGGCACGTTCTCGGCCTACCGGCATGGGTGACCCAGCGGATCTGGTGGGCGCTGCTGATCCTGGCCGGGTTCTGGGGAATCGTCCGGCTGTGCGAGGCGCTCGGCATCGGCGCCCGCGGCTCCCGGGTAGCGGCCGCGCTCGCCTTCGCCCTCTCCCCACGAGTCCTGACCACCCTCGGCTCCATCTCATCGGAAACCCTCCCGATGATGCTCTCCCCCTGGGTACTGCTTGGCGTGGTCGGATTACCCCGCTTGGTATTGCGGCAACGCTCATCCCGGCAAAAAGCACGCCGGGATGACGAGGGCGGGGCACGCCGGGATGACGACGGCGGAACACCCCGAGTTGACGACGGCGGAGCACCCCGGGATGACGACGGCGGAGCACCCCGGGATGACGACGGCGGAGCACCCCGGGATGACGACGGCGGAACACCCCGGGATGACAACGGCGGAACACCCCGGGATGACAACGGCGGAACACCCCGAGTTGACGACGGTGGGACGCGCCGAGATCACAACGGTGGGGCATGCCTGGAAAACGGCGGTGGAGCACGCCTGGATGACGACGGTGGAGCACGCCGGGATGACGGTGGCGGAGTTCCCCAGGACGACAGCGGAATACACCGCGATGACAACGGCGCAGCACACGAGGGTGACGGCGGAGCGCGCCGGGACCATGACGGCGGGGCACGCCGGGGGGGCGACGGCGGGGCACGCCAGGATCACGACGACGGGGCACGCCGGGGTGACGGCGGTGGGATGTGCCGGGGTGACGGCGGTGGGGTGTGCTCGGGTGGTGGGGCGGGGCGTGGGGCTGTTGGGCTTGGTCCGGCGGGGGGTGCTCTTGCGCTCGGTTTGATGGGGGCTGTTAATGCGGTGGCTACTGTGGCCGCGTTTTTGCCTGCGTTGGTCTGGTGGTTGTCGTATCGGTGGGATCGGCGGTGGTGGCGGTTCAGCCTTGTGTGGGTTCCGCTGCTGGTGTTGGCGACCTTCTGGTGGGTGGTGCCGCTGCTGTTGCTCGGCCGGGTGAGCCCGCCGTTTCTGGACTACATCGAATCCTCCGGGGTGACCACGCAGTGGGCATCGCTGGGCGAGGTGCTGCGCGGCACCGACAGCTGGACGCCGTTCGTCTCGCCGGAGCGTATCGCCGGGGCTGTGCTGGTGACCCAGCCCGCCGCGGTGCTGGCCACAGGGCTGCTGGCGGCGGCCGGGATGGCGGGGCTGGCGCTGCGATCGATGCCGTGCCGGGGGCGGTTCACAATCATCCTGATCGTCGGGCTGGTCGGCATCTGCGCCGGCTATGTGGGCGAACTCGGCGGGCCGTTCGCCGAGCAGGTGCGGATCTTCCTGGACGCGGGCGGCGCGCCGCTGCGCAATGTGCACAAGCTGGAGCCGCTGATCCGCATCCCGCTGGTGGTCGGGCTGGCCCATCTGCTGCGCAAGGTCCCGCTGCCCGCCTCGGTGCCGATGCCGGTGTGGCGCAGGGCCTTCGCCCATCCCGAACGGGACCGGATGGTGGCCGTCGCGGCGCTGATCCTGGCCGCGCTGGCCCTGTCGACCTCGCTGGCCTGGACCGGCAAGCTGGCGCCGCGCGGCGCCTACGATCAGGTCCCGTCGTATTGGCAGCAGACCGCGGACTGGTTGGCGCACAACGCCTCCGACACCCGCGCCCTCGTCGCCCCGGGTGCGCCGTTCGGCAGCCAGATCTGGGGACTGACCCGCGACGAACCGCTGCAGGCGCTGGCACGCAGGCCCTGGGCGGTGCGCGATTCGGTCCCGCTGACCCCGCCCGGCGCGATCCGGGCCCTGGATTCGGTGCAGCGCCTGATCGCCGACGGGCGGCCGTCGAACGGGCTGGCGCCGACCCTGATCGCGCAGGGCATCGGAATCCTGGTGCTACGCAACGATCTCGACCCGGAGACCTCGCGTTCGACCCGGCCGATGCTCGCGCACCAGGCGGTCGAGGGCTCGCCGGGACTGACCAAGGTGGCCGAGTTCGGCGAGAAGATCGAGATCGGGCGAGGCGACGGCCTGATCGCCGACGGTGATCTGCGCCCGGCCTATCCCGCGGTCGAGATCTATCGGGTCGGCGCCGCGCCGCCCGGCACGCCCGAGGACGTCCGCAGCGGGCCGGGCGCACCGCCGTCGTTCCCCGGCGCATACACGGTGCCACTCGATTCGGTGCCCGTGGTGCAGGGCGGGCCCGAGGCGCTGGAACGGTTGCGGCGCACCGCCGATGCCTCCTCCGGGCCCGCGCTGCTCACCTCCGATGCCGCTCGCGCCGGGCTGCCGGGCGGCTCGATGACCGTGACCGACACCCCGATGGACCGGGAGGCCGACTTCGGCCGCGTCGACAACCACGCCTCGGCGCTGCGCGCGCCGACCGATGCCCGCCGCACGCACAACCTGGTGCCCGACTATCCGGTCCCCGGCGCTCCGCTGGTGGAGGGCGAGTGGTCGGGCGCCACCGTGACCGCATCCAGCTCCGCCGCCGACGCGACCCAGCTCGGGGGCGCCGCGCCGGGCGCCTCGACCGCCGCGGTCGTCGACGGCGACACCTCCACGGCCTGGTTCAGCAACAGCGCCGAACACGCTGTCGGACAATGGCTTCGGCTCACCCTCGACCACCCTGTCCAGGCCGGGTCGCTGCAGGTGGCGACCAGCCCGGCGGCGATCGGCGACCCGGTGAAATGGATCGAGGCGCGGACCAACAACGGCACCGTCGCGGCGCGCGTCTCCGAACCCGGAGCGCCGGTGTCGGTATCACTGCCGCCCGGGCGCACCGAGTGGGTGCGGATCATGGCGACCCGCACCGAGGGCGGCACCGCCGGAGGGCAATTCGGCATCAGCGAGCTCGGCCTGACCGACTACTCGAACCGGGACGCCCCGGTACCCGTGGACATCCGGCACCGCACCGTGCTGCCGCCCGTGGCGCCGGGTACGGATTTGCGGGGCTGGTCGCTCGGACAGGAATTCCCCGGCCGCAGTAGCTGTTTCGACGCGCCCGACCGGGTGCGGTGCAGCAAGGGGCTGGGGCTGGGCGCCGAGGAGTCGGGCACCTTCGAGCGCACGCTGGACGTCCCGGCGCCGATGGACGTCACCCCGCGACTGACCGTCCGCGCCCGCCCGGGCCCCGCCCTCGAATCCCTGCTGACCGATCCGGATCGGCTGATCGCCCGCGGCAAGGCCGACGTCGGCGACCTGCGCGGTTCCGCGTTCGCCGCCACCGACGGCGATCCGCGCACGAGTTGGACGGCGCCGGAGGACACCGTGCGCCATCCGTCCGGCCCGAAACCGACGCTCACCGTCGAACTGCCGCGCCCCGCTCTGGTGACCGGCCTCGAGGTGACCACTCCGCACGGCGACCTGCCCGCCCGCCCCACCTCGGTCGCGGTGAATCTCGGTGACGGACCGCAGGTTCGCGAACTCGACGACGAGGCCGAGCCCGGGACACCGACCCGGATCGAGTTGCGGCCGCGGATGACCGACCGCATCGAGCTCAGCATCAACACCTGGCGATCCGTATTGGACCGCACGGCACTGGGTTTCGCGCAGGAACAGCCGCCGGGGCTGGCCGACGTCTCGGTGCTGGGCCCGGACTACCCGCCGCCCGCCGCGCCGGACCGCCCGATCACCGTCGACTGCGCGGGCGGCCCGACCGTGGCGCTGGCGGGCAAGATCGTGCACACCACGGTGACGGCGACCGCGGCCGAACTGCGTTCCGGGGCACCAGTTCCCGCGCAGGTGTGCGGGGTGCAATCCGCGGCTCCGGCCGGGACCGACCCAGCTGTGTCCGACCCCGCTGCGCCCCAGGAGGTTTCGGCCGACTCCCCGATCGCCCTGCCGGACGGCCGCGTGGATGTCACCGCCGCGCCGACCGAACTGTTCTCGGTCGACCAACTGCGGCTGAACCGCACCGACGCCGCACCGCGGTCACTGTCGGCGCCGCCCGGCACCCGGCTGCTCGTTCTGCCGCTGAGTACCAACGTGGGCTGGAAGGCGCACACGGCCGACGGCAGCACTCTGGATCCGGTCGTGGTGGACGGCTGGGAGCAGGGGTGGTTGCTGCCCGCCGATGCCAAGGGGCCGGTGACCGTCGAGTTCCCGGCGGACCACTGGTACCGACTGGCCATCTTCGGCGGGCTGCTGCTACTGATACCCCTTGTCGCCCTGGTGGTTCCGTGGCGACCGATGCCGTGGCGACGACGCGCGACAGGAGTTACCCCACCCGACAGTGCGATCCCGGCCGACAGTGCCGCCGTCCCCGGGGAGGCACCCACGCCTGGAAAAGCACACACACTCGAGGACGCACCCGCACCCGACGAGGAACCCACGTCCACGGTGGCCGGAGAATCCTCGGAGCGTTCGAGTAGTGGAATGCGCCCCGGCGCGAAGTCGCTGCGGGCTACTCCTCACACCGGTCGGGATGCCGCGCCGGGCAACGACAATCGGCCGTCCTCCGCATCCCGGACCGATCCGTCGGCCCGACCCGACAGCGGACCGAACACCGCCCCCGCACCGTCGAATCCGCCTCCGCGGACCTGGAACAGCCGCGTACTCGGGGCGGTGGGTCTCTGCCTGGCCACGTTCCTGATCGCGGGGCCGGTCGGAATCGCCCTCACGGCAGCGGGTCTCGTCGCCGCGTACTTCGGCGGTCGGATCGTTCCGCGGGTGCTGGTCGCCGTGGCGGGGATCGGTACGGTGGCCTCGATGGCCGCGCTGTCCACCGGTCCGTGGCGGTCGCCCGAGGGGTATATGGGGGGCTCGATCTGGGTGCAGTTGCCCGCGTTGCTCGCCGTCGTCGCCGTCGGCATCGCCGCGCTACCGTCACGTGATCGCAGCTGAGACGGCCGGCGGATCAGCCGAATCGGCGCCGAACACAGTGGCGCACAGGCTCTTCGACCAGTGCGTAGCTGGCGGCCGCGAGCGGCAGCGTGAAGGCGACCGTCAGCACCAGAACGGGCACGAAGCTGCGCTGGAAAGGCACGATGCCGAATACCGGGAACACCATGGCCAGCACGGCCAGGTGCCAGATGAAGACGCCATAGGACCAGCGGCCGATCGTCGCGGCCACCCGGCTCTCCAGCCAGCGGTGCGGCCGGTCGCCGAGCACCAGCGGCGCCAGCAGCGCGAAACCGATGAGTGCGCCCAGGCCCATCTTCATGGCGTACTGCCACGGGACGCCCCGGGTGAGACCGGCCGGTCCCGCGAGGTCGGTGGCCGACAGCAGGAAGATCACCAGCGCGATCGGCCACATGACCCAGGGATTTCCGGCGATCCGCCGCCACGTCGACCCCGCACCCGCACCGCCCTCCACCAGCTCGGCCAGCAGCATGCCCGCGACGAACCACGGCAGATATCCGGGCAGCCAGTTGTCGGCGTTGATCGCGTCCGGCGTCGGCACCGGGAGGAAGTTCCAGCCCAGGCTCACGACCCCGAGCGCCAGCACCACCGGCGCCCGCCACCGGGCCGCCGCACCGCGCAGCCGCACGACCGCCAGCGCCAGCAGCGGCAGCACGAGATAGAAGGCCACCTCCACCGACAGGCTCCACATCTGCGTCAAGCCGTCTGTCAGCGTCAGCGGCACGAAGACCTGCAGCAGCCCGAGGTTCGCCACCCATACCCGCAGCCCGGCCGAATGCGCCGCCGAGGGCAGCAGAATCAGCACCGCGCACACCACCACCCAGTACGCGGGCAGGATGCGCGCGGCGCGGTGGAGGAGGTAGCGCCCGGCGGTCGGGGCCGGGCCCAGTCCGCGGGCGGCCGCGGCATGGGGCCGCCACAGCAGGAACCCCGACAGCCCGAAGAACACGGCGACCGCCATATCGAATCGCCCCCACACCCGACCCACCACCGGCATGCCGGTCGCGCCGGTCTGGAAGGCGACGTGGGTCAGCACGACCCCGAGCGCGGCCAGCCCGCGCATACCCTCGAGCGCCGGGACGAACGCCCGGCGGCCGGGCGCCGCCGATCCGTCGGACGGGGCGTGCGCGGACACCGACGAACCGCTGGGCGAGACCGCAGCCTCGGCCGCCACGGGCCGCCGTTCGGTGGGCGCTGCCACCGTCGCGCTCGAGGCGGCGACCTGGTCGGCATGGGGTGTCACGGGCACTATCATCGGGCTCCAGTCTGCCGCTTCCCCCCGGCGGTCGGCAGTCCCGCATCCGATTGCGGAGATTTCCGGGCTCAGCTCGGCATGCATACCACAGGGACTGTTAGTGTCGGGGCTCACGAATACTGCGCTGCGACCGTAGTGTTCACCCCGGAACGGCCTGTTCGACGACGAGGAGAGTTTGCATGGCACTCAGTGCCGGAACCAAGAGGACGGTGGCGTGCCTGCTCGTGGGCCTCGGCGCGCTGCTGATCGTGGCAGCAGTGCTGGTCCCGACATACGCGGTCGGCCAGCTGGCCAAGACTCCCCTCGACCTCGAGATCACCACGATCGCCAAGAGCAATCCGGACGCACCCAGTGAGGTACTCGACTCGAAGTCCCTCACGAGCGGTGACGGGCCCGCGAAGATCGACAAGAACGTCCGGCTGCTCTCACAGCGCTTCCTCACCGTCGAAGACCCGTCGGACAAGACCGATGTGACCATCCAGGCCGGGCAGACGCTGCGCAATATCGACAAGCAGGGCGACACCGGCCTGCTGACCGCGACGATCGACCGGGTGACCATCGACCGCAAGAACGGCATGCCGGTCGACACCGACCCGAACGGGTCCATCGCCTCCACGGTCAACACCAAGGGTGAGAGCGTCGCCGAGCCGGTGCAGCACACCGGCCTGCAGTACCGGTTCCCGATCGGCACCGAGAAGAAGACCTACCCCTACTTCGATACCAACGCGCGCAAGTCCTTCGATATGAACTTCGTCGAGGAGACCGAGATCAACGACCTGAAGGTCTACCACTTCCAGCAGCAGGTCCCGGCCACCAACCTGGCGAAGGCGTACAACTCGCCGACCAACAAGCTCGCGCTGCCCGCCAGCAAGTGGGGCGTCGAGGGCGGCGACGCCACGATCACGATGGACCGCTACTACAGCGACGTGCGCGATGTGTGGGTGGAGCCGAAGACCGGCACCGTCATCAAGGGCGGCGAGCAGATCCACATGTACTACTCGCGCACGGGCGAGCCCGAGGTCACCGCGCTGAAATCGACCCTGGTGTTCGACGACAACACGGTGAACTCGCAGATCGCCGAGGCGAAGAAGTACACCGACGAGCTGTCGCTGTACGGCCGGACGCTGCCGATCGTCTTCGCGGTCCTCGGCGTGATCTCGCTGATCGTCGGCCTGTTCCTGGGCGTGCGCGGCGCGGACGGCTCCGGCCCGGCGGGCCGCTTGGTCAAGCGCCGCAGCCCCTCGCCGAACCAGCCGCAGCCCGGCGCCGACGATTCGCCGACGCAGCAGATCAATATCGGCAAGCAGCCCTAGGTTTTCCGAGTTCGCGAGGGGCTCCCCGGCACGAAAGCCGGGGAGCCCCTTGCGTTTCGCGTGCCGTGACTAGTCGGCGCTCCGGGTCGGGTGTGGCTCCGGTGTGCCGCGTCGCCGAGTCGCGCGGAGCACGACGGCGACCATCGCCGCGGTGGCGGTCGCCGCGACGATGGTGGCCGTCGCGATCAGTGCGGGCAGCGACCGCGCGAAGACCAGCATGACCGCGACCTCGACCGCCAGCGCCGCCCACGTGACCGCCGCGGGAGCGGTGCGATCCACCGCGATCGCCGACAGCAGGGCGCCCTGCAGCAGTGCGAGCAGGGCGCCGTCCAGCGCGAACAGCCACAGCCAGCCCTCGATCGGGGCGTAGTCCCGACCGGCGAACAGCGGGGCCAGCGGCGCACAGACCGCCGCACCGGCCACCGCGGCGACCCCGATCGCCGACAGCACCCCCAACGCGTCGCGAACCGCCCGCGCGGAATGCCGCGGCTGCGCCATCCGCGGATACAGCACCACCCCGACCGCCTGCGGCAACCAGAAGGCGATCTTGGTGGCGATGGCGCCGAGGGCGTACCGGCTCGCGTCGGCGTCGTCGAGCACGATCCGCGCCACGATCAGGTCGACCGACGACAGCGCCATCAGCACCGCCTGCACCTGCGCGGCGCGCAATACCGGCAGCACGCCCACGGCCGCACCTCCTGCGCGTTCCCGCACTCGTTGCCCGGGCTCGACAGGAGTGCGGGAATGTGCAGGGGGTGCGGCTGGGCTGGACGGCTGCCGAGGGCTGTCGGGGCCGTCGCTCTCCCCCACGGTTGCTCCGGGCAGATCGGCGGATGGGGAGTTGCCTGCGACTCGGCGCGCTCCGAATGCGGCGGCGGACAAGCCTGCCGCGGTGGCCCACAGGGCGACGGACGAGCCCCCGCCCACCGCGAGCACGGTCAGTGCCGGGGTCACTCGGACGACTCCCGCGCCGCCCAGAACCAGTGCCAGGGAACGGAATCGGCGGCCGCCCTGCAATACGCCCTGCTCCCCCGACAGCAGGACCAGGGCGGGCGCCGCCAGCATCGCACCGGCGGCCGCGGCCGCGCTCACGTGCAGCACCACCGACACCACCGGAACGAATACGACCGCCGCCACCGCCACGATCGCCGCGCACCGCCATCCCAGTCGACGCACGTCGGCGATGGACGCACCCCGCACCAACTCCCGCGCGACCACGTTCTGCAGGGCCAGCGCCGGGACCGCGCACAACAGTTGCACCGCAAGCAGGCTCGCGAACTCGCTGTACCCTGCCACCCCGAGCCACCGCCCGGCCAGCAGCTGCAACAGATATCCGGCGACATTGGCCGTCATCGCCCCGGCCGTCACCAGCGTCAGATCGGCGACGACAGGCAGGCGACCAAGGGCAGACACCCCGTCATGCTGCCATCCGCGAACCACCCCCGGCACAGGGCCCGACCGAACCGGCAGCCGCGCTCGCCCCCGGCGTCAGCCCCCGATCCGCCCGCACTGTGGCGCCTGGACTTCGATGCGGCCCGATCACAACCGGCCCATCGATACGCGGGGTGCTCACGACCGTGCCCGAGGCGCCGCATCCGGCTCCCAGGACTTGCGCAATTCGTTCGCGGCGCACGATGTGGCCGGCCATGACCAGCACGGATGCTGCTCGGACAGGCCAGCACGCGCGCCCGGAGCGGGGCACGTAGGGTGGCTGACCGTGGTCGAGGGTGGTCGGACGGGCAGCGGGCGACGGGGGCGGTTCGTGCCGGTCGGCTACAGCCTGGTGTTGGCGTCGATCGTGGTGGGGCCGCTGCTCGGGCCCGGGTATCTGTTGCTGCGGGATGCGGTGAGTACGCCGCGGTCCTATCTCACCGACTCGGGGCTCGGGCTGGGGGACGCGGCGCCGCGGGCCGTTCCGCAGGACGCGCTGCTGGCCGCGGTCTCGACGGTCGTGGACGGCGGACTCGTCGTGAAGGCGATTCTGGTGCTGGCGCTGTGGGCGGCGGGCTGGGGCGCCGCCGAACTGGCGCGACGGCTGCTGCGGGCGTCGACGGCGCCGCAGCTGGTCGCGGCGACCGTCGCGGTATGGAATCCGTACGTGGCCGAGCGCCTGCTGCAAGGACATTGGAGCCTGCTGACCGGATACGCCGCCCTCCCCTGGACGGTATTGGCGGCCCAGCGCGTTCGCCGGAGGACCGGTGGTGCGCGAGGATCGGGCGCGAGCACAGGAATCCCTGCGCGGCATGCCGATTCCACGGCTGCCGCGGGCGATTCTCCGTGCCGGACAAGCGAAGCCGTCGAGGATACGGTCGCGCCGTCGAGAACGGGCACGCCGAACAGCCGGGCCGAGACAGCGCACCGTGGCGGCGCCGGACCTGCCCCGGGCCGAACGATGGCCGAGTACGACCGCTCGAACAGCGGCCGTACGCGGCGACGCGAGTACGCCGGGTCGGCCATGTGCGCGTGGGCGATGCTGGCCGGATGTCTCGCCGCGGCCGGGTTGACTCCTACGGGCGCGCTGCTGGCCGGGTGCGTCGCGCTGGTGGTCGTCGGCAAGCGGAATATTCCTGGGGCACTGGCGCTCTGGTGTGCCGCCTCGGCGCCATGGCTGATGGCCACCGCGCTGTCCGGGGCGGGAGCCGAACCGTCGGATCCGGCGGGGATCGCGGCGTTCGCGGCGCGGGCCGAGCCCGGGCTGGCGACGCTGGGAAGTCTCGCGGGACTGGGCGGGATCTGGAACGCGGACGCGGTGCCGGGCTCGCGCACCACGCTGATCGCGGTGGTGGGCACCGCGGTGCTGCTCGTGCTGGTAGCGGCGGGCCTGCGGCAGGTCGCCGGGGCCGGTGCGGCATCCACGCGGCACACCCGCCGGGCACTGCTGGTGATGGCGGCCGCGGCGATCGTGCTGCCCGCACTGGGCGCGACCGCCTGGGGCGTACACATCGGCGAATTCCTCGTCACCAAGGTGCCGGGCGCCGGGCTGCTCCGCGACACCCAGAAGTACGTCGCCCTGGCGATGCCCGCCGTCGCGCTGTGCGCCGCCGCCGGATGCCGGGCGATCGCCACGGCGGGCCGCGGGCACTCGGGCTCGACGATCGGAACACCGTTGACCGCGACGTTTTCCATCGCGCTGCTGGTCTTCACGCTGCCCGATCTGGCCTGGGGCGTCGGCGGCGAGCTGCGGCCGGTGCGCTATCCGCCCGCCTGGCAGCGCGTCGCCGCACTGGTCGGCGGCCCGGGCGACGTCGCGGTGCTACCCGGCGGCATGTTCCGCAAATTCCCCTACAGCGGCCGCGCCGCCGTACTCGACCCCGCGCCGCGCATGCTCCCCCGCGATGTGCTGCAGACCGGCGAACTCCCGGTTCGCGGGCGCACCGTCACCGGCGAGGGCGCCCGCGCCCGCGCCGTCGAGCAGTTGCTGCTGCGGGGCGGCGCCGCATCCGATCTGGCGGCGCAGGGGGTCGGCTGGGTGCTGATCGAGCGCACCACACCCGGGCCGCTGGGCGATTCGAAAACCACACTCGCCCAATTGGTTCCGGAGTACACCGACGCCGAACTCGCGCTCTACCGCGTCCCCGGGCCGATCGAGCCGCGCGCGGACGCCACGGCGACCCACCGCCTGCTCGCGATCGCCGCCCATCTGCTCTGGGCGCTGCTGCTCCTCGCCGGACCGGCGGGCCTGCTCGCCGACCGCACCCGGCGCCGCCGCGCACCCGGCGGGCGGTCGGCCCGGTAATCCGATATCCGGCGGTCGCGATGCTCGATGATGGGCCCATGGCAGCGAGCTTCCCCACCCTGCGCTCGACGGTCCTCGACGCCACCGATCCGCGCGGTCTGGCCGAGTTCTACCGGCAGCTGCTGGGATACGAGTACCGCCCCGGCGACGAGCCCCCGCCCGCGGGCGAGCCCGACGCCGCGGACTGGCTGGTGCTGCTGGCACCGAACGGCCGGACGCGACTGGCCTTCCAAGGCGTGCCCGAACTGCCCCGGCCGACCTGGCCGAAACCGGATATGCCGCAACAACTGCACCTGGATCTGAGCGTCCCGAGCACCGCCGAACTGCTCACCCAGCACGAGCGAGCCCTCGGCTTGGGCGCCACCCTGCTCTTCGACCGCTTCGACGACCCGGTCGAGCCGCTGTACGTCTACGCGGACCCGGCCGGGCACCCGTTCTGCATCTTCGTCGTCCCGCCGGACAGCAATGAGCCCTGAAAGCGCGGAACCCGACTATTACTCCCGATCGGCGGGACCGGCGACCAGGCCCGCGACATGTTCCCCACGCACGGCGGCCGACAGCACCTCGAGGACCCCGTTCCCCGTTTGCTCCCAGGAGAATTCGCGGGCCCGGATACGGGCCTTCTCGCCCATGACGGTGCGGGCCTCGGCGGTCGCGAGCAGCTCCCCGACCACCTCCGCCAGCTGGGCGGCATCGTCGACCAGCATTCCCGTGACACCGTCGACGATGGAGTCGGTGAGACCGCGGGAGCTGCGATAACCGACGGTGGGGACGCCGTGCTGGGCCGCCTCGATCACCGCCAGACCCCAGCCCTCCTTGCGGGACGGCAGCACGTGCACCCAAGCGCGGGAAAGCAATTCGTGTTTCCGGCACTCGTCCACGTGGCCGTGGAAGGTCACCGCGTCGGCGATACCGAGTTGGCGCGCACGGTTTTTCAGGTTCTCCGCCCACCAGCCGTCGCCGACCACGTCCAGCCGCAGTCCCGGAATGCGTGGGCGCAGTGCCGCCGCGGCGGCGAGCGCGTCCTCGATCTGCTTGTGCGGCACCAGGCGAGACAGCACCACGATGCTCGGGTGGGCGGTGCGGGTCTGGGCGGCCCCGGTCGGCGCCCGCACCGGGATCGGCTCGGCGCCGTTGCGCACCACGGCGATTCGATCACGGTCCACGCCGAGCGCGGCGAGCTCCTCGGCGGACGGCAGCGAGACGGTCAGGTACTGGTTGTGCCGATGCAGGCGCGGGGACAGCCGCGATTCGATCCACCAGCCGATCCGCCCCACCAGGCGCCCGGCGACCGGCCACTGCTCGCGATGCCCGTGATGCACCAGCAGCACCGACGGGGCCCGGCTCACGGCACGGGCGAAGAAGGGGATGCCGTTCTGGGTGTCGATCACCGCGTCCGGCCGCAGCCCGCGCAGCGGGCCGAACCCGAGCCGCCCGCAGACCATCGCCGCCAGCGCCCGCGGATACACGGTGTAGCGCCCGCCGCCGCGGCTGATGTCGATGCCGTCGATCCGCTCGCGGCGCGGGGCGCCGGGATAGTGCGCGGTCCGCAGGGTCACCCGGACCCCGCGGACGGCCAGCTGCGCCCCGACCTGTTCCAGATAGCGTTCACTGCCGCCGCCCTGCGGATGCCCGGTGTCGCGCCAGCACAGCAGCAGCACCTCACGCAGTTCCCCGGCGGCCTGCGGGACCGTAGAGAGTTCGCGAAGGCCGGTTTCGGGCACAGCACATCTCCAGGTCGTACTCGGTCGGGCGACTGACAGTGGGCTCCACCCTATAGGTCACAGCGACGGACCGCCTGACCGGCAGCCCGGCCGGAATCGGCGCCCATCGCGGCACAGGGTTCCCAGGCTCGGAGCGGCCGCGGCGGATGGCTCCTGTGTTGCTGTGCGAAACTTGGGCCGCTGTGCATGGGCGGCAGGGCCGCGGCGCGAGAACAGGAGCGGAAGCGGCATGCGTGATCAGAGAACGGCCCCGAATGCGCCGTCGGCGGAGGCGGCGTGCATAACCAGGTAGGACTCGTGCACAACCAGGCACAGCTTCGGGGCGGCGGCTCCGGAGCCCGCCCCCGCTTCGCCCGGCGGGCCACCCTGCGGCGATCGCTGCGGCTGCTGGGCAGCTTCCGCTTCGAACAGACCGATCCCGCGGTGTTCTACGGCGGCATCGCCACCGATACGGCCGAGCTGATCGGTGACTTCTACCGCGACCTCACCGGCCGCGACCTCACCGGCGCCACAGTGCTGGACGTGGGCGGCGGGCCGGGCTACTTCGCCGACGAGTTCACCGCCGCGGGCGCCCGCTATCTCCCGGTCGAACCCGATCCGAGCGAGATGCACGCCGCCGGGCTGGCCGTCCCGGGCGCGGTCCGGGGCTCCGGGATGGCGCTGCCGTTCCGCGACGGCTCCGTGGACATCTGCCTGTCCTCCAACGTGGCCGAGCACGTGCCGGACCCGTGGCTGATGGCCGAGGAGATGCTGCGCGTGACCAAGCCGGGTGGGCTGATGATGCTGTCCTACACGGTGTGGCTGGGTCCGTTCGGCGGCCACGAGACCGGTCCCTGGCACTACCTCGGCGGCGAGTACGCCGCCCGCCGCTACCGACGCCGGTTCGGGCGCGAGCCGAAGAACCGCTTCGGCAGCTCGCTGTTCGAGGTGCGGGCCGCCGACGGTCTGGACTGGGCCGAGCGGGCGCGGGGCCGGGCGCGGATCATGGCCGTCTTCCCCCGCTACCACCCACGCTGGGCGTGGTGGCTGGTCCGGGTGCCCGGCCTGCGGGAACTACTGGTCAGCAATCTGGTCGTGGTGGCGGCAAAGATCTAGCACCGCCGCGCTAGCGCTCCGAACCGCCTCGACGCCAGAACCGGCCGCTGCCGGTATGGGTCGGCTCGCTCCACGGTGGCTCCTGAATTGCCAGGCCGACCGTCTCCAGTGGGGTCAGTCCCACCCGGTCGGCCAGGGCCCGGACCGCGGTGACGGCCTCCGCCGCCTGTAGCGCCGCGGCGGCCTGTTCGAGCGTGAGGGTGCGACCCGGGAGGAAGGAGACTACCCAGCCCCCTTGGCCGACACACCTCGCCTGATGTGGGGTTTGGTCGCTGGTCATCAACGACCGGCCGACCACTTGCACCGCCATGACTCGGACTCCCCTGCGATTGCATTTGCAAAATCGAACGGGCAAAGCAGATTGCTACAAGCATGCTCCGCCGCACGTCGGAATGCAATAGTGCGTTCTCCGAAAAGCGAACCGGCAGGTAGGGTTTCGAGGCTGGGGATGCCTGGGGATGCCTGGAGTTAACTGACGTGACGCGTGGTACGCCCTGTCAGTTCTCCGGCATCCGGACCCTCAGCACCGGCTCGAACGGGTCGCCCACGGCCCGGGCACCGTCGACGACGTCGACCAGCCAACCCGGTGGCAACACCTCCTGCAACCGCCCCGCCTCGCGCTGCAGCGGCGTACTCGACGCCGCCAGTCGAACCTCGGCTACCTTCGGGACAACCAGAGCGTCGAACTTCAGATCGGACATGCCCACCACCCACCTATCCACGTTCGGCCCCAGGTTCGCCGCGGCCGGGTCACGCCCGCGGGCAACACTGAAGCAATCGGTGTCCTCGATCAGTTAATACCCGGCAATCGAACTGGTCAGTCCTGAGACGTAGAACACATCCAGGATAGGGCAGTCAGCGGCGAAACCCCGCGCAACGGACGCGTCACGCATGACAACATCGCATAACGAAACCGCCCGCACCCTCCGAATGGCGGTGCGGGCGGCTGCGTTTCGCGGATGCCGGAAGTTATCCCAGGCGCTGCTTGAGCGCGTCGAACTCGTCGCGCACCCCGGTGGGTAGCTTGTCGCCGATGAACTCGAACCACTCCTCGATGAGCGGGATCTCCCGGCGCCACTCCTCGACGTCGACCTTCAACGACTCGTCGACATCGGCCGGGTTCGCGTCCAGGCCGTCCAGGTCGAGCTGGGCCGCGGTGGGCACGTGGCCGATCACGGTCGACTCGGCATCGGCCTTACCCTCGATGCGGTTGACGATCCACGCGAGCACGCGGGAGTTCTCGCCGAAGCCCGGCCACAGGAAGCGGCCGTCCTCGCCGCGGCGGAACCAGTTGACGTAGAAGATCTTCGGCAGCTTGGCGGCGTCGGCGTTCTTGCCGATATCGCCCCAGTGGCCCAGGTAGTCACCGACGTGGTAGCCCATGAACGGCAGCATCGCCATCGGGTCGCGGCGCACCGTGCCGACCTTGCCCTCGGCCGCGGCGGTCTGCTCCGACCCCATCGTGGCGCCCATGAACACGCCGTGCTGCCAGTCGAAGGACTCGGTCACCAGCGGCACCGTGGTCTTGCGGCGGCCGCCGAACAGGATCGCCGAGATCGGCACGCCCTGCGGATCGTCCCACTCCGGGGCCAGGGTCGGGCACTGCGACATCGGGGTGCAGTAGCGCGAATTCGGATGCGCGGCAAGGGTTTCGGTCTCCCGGAGGAACCAGTCGTTACCCTTCCAGTCGATCAGATGGTCGGGCTCGCCCTCCATGCCCTCCCACCAGACGTCGTTGTCGTCGGTCAGCGCGACGTTGGTGAAGACGGTGTTGCCCGCGTCGATGGTCGCCATGGCGTTCGGGTTGGACTTGTGGTTGGTGCCCGGCGCGACGCCGAAGAAGCCGAACTCCGGGTTCACCGCGTACAGGCGGCCGTCGTCGCCGAACCGCATCCAGGCGATGTCGTCGCCCAGGGTCTCGGCGCGCCAGCCCGGCACGGTCGGCTGGATCATCGCGAGGTTGGTCTTGCCGCAGGCGCTGGGGAAGGCCGCGACGACGTAGTAGTTCTTGTTCTCCGGCGAGATCAGCTTGAGGATCAGCATGTGCTCCGCCAGCCAGCCCTCGTCATGCGCCATGGCCGACGCGATCCGCAGCGAGTAGCACTTCTTGCCCAGCAGCGCATTGCCGCCGTAACCCGAACCGTAGGACCAGATCTCGCGGTCCTCGGGGAAGTGGGTGATGTACTTGGTGTCGTTACAGGGCCACGGCACATCGGCCTGGCCCGGCTCGAGCGGCGCGCCGACCGAGTGCAGCGCCTTCACGAACGGCTTGTCGGCGCCCAGCTTCTCCAGCGCGGCCTTGCCCATGCGGGTCATCACGCGCATGGAGACGACGACGTACTCGGAATCGGTGAGCTCCACGCCCAGCTTCGGATCGGTGGCGCCCAGCGGGCCCATGCAGAACGGCACCACGTACATGGTGCGGCCCTTCATCGAGCCGCGGTACAGCTCGGTCATGGTCTTGCGCATCTCGGTCGGGTCGACCCAGTTGTTCGTCGGACCGGCGTCGGCCTCGTCGCGCGAGCAGATGTAGGTGCGCGATTCCACGCGCGCCACGTCGGAGGGGTCGGAGAGGGCCAGGAAGGAGTTCGGCTTCTTGGCCTCGTTGAGCTTCTTGAAGGTGCCCGCCTCCACCAGCTGGGTGGTCAGCCGGTCCCACTCCGCGTCGGAGCCGTCGGCCCACACGACCCGGTCCGGCTGTGTTAGTTCAGCGACCTCCTGCACCCAGGCGAGCAGCCCTGCATGCTCCGTCGGTGCGGTGCCATCGGATCCGTGAAGACCAGGAATGGTCACTGAGGTCATGAAAACTCTCCTGAGACGGGCGGCTCTCGGCGGCTCGCGACACCGGGGGAGCCACCGTTGGCGGTGGGTACCCGCTCCGGCTTGCCGAAAGCACGCCCCGGCTGGGCGGCGTACAAGGACGAAAGCGGACGCCCAGGTTCCTTGATTAAGAGGTTAACGCGATGGGACCCCAGGTACGGAATGGGGTCGCTCACTCGGTACCCGCTCGAGATACCCGGCAATCGTCGCGGACCGGCGACGTTGCGAGCCGTTACCGATCGGTAACGGGGCTCGGCCGGGAGTCATAGGTGGTGCGGGCCTTATTAATAGGCTACGCGGCATTCGGGCAGCGTGTGACAGGTCACACACCGTTCGACCCGAAATCCGGTCGAATCGCACACCGGGGCCGCGCCGAATTTCCGATCGGAATGATCATGGCACAACCGATTCGTAATGCGGATAGACAAGCGGGCGTGACGCTATTGCGGCACGACCGTGTCGAGTACGGCGAGATCGCGCTCACAAGCGGCCAATTGCGCAGGCTGCTGGGCGGACAGCTCGCGTAATTGCATCTCCAATTCCGCGACCCGGCGGTCGGCGTCCACCACGCGGGCGGTGCTGGCCCGCACCACCTGGTCGGTGAGCCGCGATTCGGCCTCCACCAGGGCGGTCGCGACGCGCTGCTCCAATTGCGCCTTGACGTTCACCAGCGCGTCGGACATCCACTGCCGCAGGTGCGCGCGGTCGGCGAGGTGGCCGCGCGCCCGCACCACCCAGTACGCCACGCTCGCGCCGAGCAGCAAGGTCACCGGGACGGTCGCGTAGTCCAGGGTGGGCACCAGTGCCAGCGGCGCGACGACCAGGCGGCCCAGACCGAATCCGGCGGAGGTGCCGAGCGCGATCATCAGGTAGTCCTCGACGCCGCGGTGGCGCGGTTCGGGGTCGGGACCCAGCCGCGGCGGCGGATCCGTATGCAGCTGTCCCGGCCCCGGTCCCGGGGCGGGGCCGGTGACCGCTTCGAGCTGGCGGCCGAGTTCGGCGAGCCGCTGGCCGACCACGACGTCGAGTTCGGCGGTCAGCTGATTCACGGCCTGCTGCAGCTGGTCCAGGTAGTCGCCGGTGGCGCGGCGATCGAGCCGGTCCAGTTCGGCGCGGGCGGTCGCGTTCAGGGCGCGGATCCTAGCGCCGACCTCGTGCAGCAGATCCACGCGGGCCAGGTGCAGCCGGTTGCGCAGCGCGGCCATGGCCTGCGCCCGGCCGCCGTCGCGCCCGGCCAGCAAGGTGGCACGCTCCTCGCGCAGCCGGGCCACCGAGTCGCCGGATCGCAACGTGGTCACCTGGGCGCGAATGCGCCCGCGGGTATCGGCGAGCACCCGGTCGATGACCGCCGCCGCGCTGCCCGTGCCGCCCGCGGCGCCGATCATTCCGGTCAGGTGCGCGTGCAGGGTGCCCAGGCCGGATCGATCCAGCAGCGACGGATCGCCGTTGGCGCGGGCCGCCACCGCCAGCCGCGCCGAAACGGGCACGATGTCCGGGTCGGCTCCGAGCACGGGGCGCAGCAGCGCCCCGTTGCGGTCGAAGACCGTCCGCCAGTCCGGATGCGCGTGAATGCCGTTCATCGCGAAGACGATTCGGACGCCGCCGGACCGCAGCCGGGCCACCAGGTCCAGCGTGGCCGCCCCGAGCGTGGCGCCCGCGTCGAGCAGCAGCAGCGCCAGCGGCGGCGCCACCAGCGTGGACGGATCGGTGAGCGGATCGGACAGGTCGATGTGCGGCTCGAACCGGGCCAGCTCGGTGCGCAGCAGGGTGGTGTTGGCGTCGGCGGGGCCGATCAGCGCGACAATCACCGGAGGCGTGCCGTTTGCGGCGGGCTCCGTTCCGGCCCTGGGCACCGCCCGCAGCAGCGCGCTGCCCTGCGGATTCCAGCGCGCGACAACGGCTTCCGCCTCGGGCGGCAATTTCGGCACCGCGTCGGCACCCGATGCGGCGGCACCTCCCGATGCGGATATCGTGCCCGCCGGACCCCCGCCGGGCACAGTCGCCGCGAAGTCGGCGGAGTGCCCGGGACTCGAACCGGACGGACCGGCCACCGACGCCGGATACCCGTCCGGCGGGTGCGCCGGGCGGGCGGGACCGGCGGGATCAGAATCCGGCACTGCTCATCCGCTCCCAGATCCGGACGTAGCCGTTGTGGACCCGGACCGCGGCGCGGCGGGCCGCGGGCGACATATCGCTGGACACCACGGCCCGCCAGCGCTGCGCGCGGGTCAGGGCGTCGTCGGCGTGCGACGGCTGCGGGGCGGGGTATCCGGTCGCGAGGTGCATGACGTCGGGGCAGGCCAGCCCGGCCTGCAGGCCCAGCCACAGCGCCTCGTCGCCGGACAGGTAGTCCTCGATCAGATCGCGGGCACGGCCGCCGCCGCCCGGCGGCACCCCCGGAACCGAGCGCGCGGCCAGCCGGTGGAGCTCGTCGAGGAAGTGGCCGCCGCGCTGGGCGCCGATCTGCTCGTAGCGCCGGTGCAGCAGCGCGTGCACGGGGTCGATGCCGCTGACCGCGTGCAGCAGCTGCAGCAGTTCTCGCGGGCCGAGATTCGGCTCGTGGCGCAGCGCGGTCAGCGCGCACGACACCCCGTAGAGGCCCCAGCGCTCCAATACCGCCTGCCGCTCGGCGACGTCGGGACCGGCGGCCGGGGCGGTGAACAGCTCCGGCGACAGAGTGAAGGTCGGATCGGCATTTGTGGCGTGTCGGCGCAGCGTGCGCAGGTCGTCGTCGCTCGGGGTCCCGGCCCGGGTGCGCACGGCCAGCGCGGAGACCAGCGGCAGCACCGGAACACCCAGCCCGTGCGCGACCTGCTCGGCCGCCGCGACCGCGTCGCCCCACCGGGAACCGATCGCGTCGGCCTTGTTGAGCACCACCACCGTCCGGTCCCCCGGCAGATCCGCCAGCATGCGGCGATCGGCGGCCTGCAGCGCCGCGGGCACGACGTAGACCACCAGATCGCCGTCGAGGACGGGATCGGGGCGGCCGGGCTGGTCCACCGGCTCGGTCTCCACCGCGGACATCAGTGCCAGGGCCTGCAGCAGGGTGGACTTACCGGCGCCGGAGCGGCCCGCGACCTGGATGCGCAGCGGACGCCGCCACACCCCCGCCGCGGTGACGAGCTGGTCGGCGATGCGCGGATCGTTGCCCGCGCCGACGCGCAGGGTGGCGATGAGTTGATCGAGTTCGGGTGCGGGACCGCCGTGATCGTTCACGAGCCCGGACGCGGTGACTGTCGACACGGGTGATACCCCCTTCCGCCGCGCAATTCTGTCAGAAGCGCGACCCATTGTCGGCACCGACCGCCAGGTTTCCCGGAGCCGGGCGACAGGCCCGGGCCGGGCGGCGTCACCCGACCCGGGTGATGGCCCGATTGGCCAGGCGCACAGCCCAGTTGGGTGCGTATTTTCCGGCGGCGGCCAGCAGTTTGGCCTGGGCGCCGATCGAATAGTGAACGCGCCGCAGCGGCCGGCGCCGCGGCCTGGTCGCGTTCCATACGCCCGCGGCGACGTCGTCGACCGTGAGCCGCACGCCCAGCGACCGCGTCGACCCGGTGTCCACTCCCGCCAACATCGCGGTCGCGACGAACAGCGGCCAGACGGCCAGCACCCGAATGTCGTGCCGCCGCCACTCCAGATCCAGCGCCTCGGTGAGGTTGCGCACCGCCGCCTTGGAGGCGCCGTAGGACGCCAGCTCGGCCTGGCCGTAGATGGCCGAGGCCGAGCACAGGTTCACCACCTGCGCGCCCGGTGTGTCCCGGAGGTATTCGAAGGCCGCGTGCGTGCCCGCGATGACGCCGCCGAGATTCACCGCGACGATGCGCCGGTGCGCGGCCGGCTCGATGTCCTGGAACGGACCCGCGCGCAGGATTCCTGCATTGTTGACCAGGATGTCGAGTCGTCCGGCGGCGGAATGGAATTCGGCCAGCCGCGCCCGCCACTGTTCGGTCTCGGTGACGTCGAGCGCGCCGGTGTGCACGGCGCCCCCGGCCGCGGTGATCTCGACGGCAAGCCGCTCCAGCCCCGGCTCGTCGACATCGAACGCGCCCACGCGATACCCGCGCGCCGCGAACAGCAGCGCGATCGCCCTGCCGATCCCCGCCGCCGCACCGGTAATGAAA
The DNA here is from genome assembly GCF_054782435.1 of Nocardia thraciensis. NCBI lineage: Bacteria > Bacillati > Actinomycetota > Actinomycetes > Mycobacteriales > Nocardiaceae > Nocardia > Nocardia thraciensis. Next base: position 74,000 of record NZ_BAAGSM010000037.1, on the reverse strand, counting down.
ACCGCCGGTTCATCCATGCGTCGCAGCATATGCCCGCCGATCCACCGCTTCGCCCCTTCCGACTTCCCCGCACCCGGCACTCGTTCCCGCACCTCCCGCAGGCGCTGCAACCGGTGCGGGAACGAGTACCGGGTGCGGGAAATATCGGTGCGATGCGCTTGCACCACAGACGGTTTGGGAGACGGCGGGATGAACTCGCACCCGTACATGCCCGGTATAGCCGAGGGTCTTGAGTGTGCGATCGATCACGCCGGGACGGGCCACCCGGCGGCGGGTGAACTCCCGAGACGATCTTGTCGGTGCAGGTGGAACCGTCGCGGGACCGTCGGGGGTCAACTACGCTGTGTCGTGGTTTTGACTGTGGCACAGCACAATTCATGACAGGTTCGGCGTGGTGCGGGCGCGGGTCACCTAGTCTGAGACGATCGGCCGACGCCGATGCGTGGCCGCGGTGGGGCGGATTCCCCGGGGGAGCGGCCGCGGGACCTGTGAGGAGGGCAGGATGACCGTCACCGATGTCATCACCGGAGCGGCCGGTGCCATCGCCCGGGCCGATACCGCGCTCGGCCTGGTGGACAGCCTCGTCGGCAGCCGACCGCTGTTGCCGTCGCGGGACCCGTTCCTGCGCCCGCCCGCCGGTTTCGCCGCGCACGCTCCCGGCGCGGTATTGCGCAGCCGCCCTGTACAACTGGCGCTGCTCGGGCTCGTTCCCCAGGCTGTGCGCGCCTGGCAGTTGCTGTATCGGAGCAGCGATCTGCACGGCCGACCGGAGGTCGCGGTCACCACGGTCCTGCTCCCGGCCGATGCGGACCCCGCCACCGAGCGCCCGCTGCTGGCGTTCCAATCGGCGATCGACGCGGTCTCCGAGCGCTGCGCGCCGTCCTATGCCCTGCGCCGCGGCGCGTTCGTGCCGGGTTCGATCACCCAGCTGGAGTATCTCCTGGTCGCCAACGCGCTGCGGCGCGGCTGGGCGGTGAGCATCGCCGACCACGAGGGACCGCACGGCCACTTCGGCGCCCCGCGCGAACCCGGATACCGCGCTCTCGACGGCATCCGCGCCGCGCTGCGTTTCGCACCGCTGGGCCTGCACGCCCGGACCCCGGTCGCGGTGTGGGGCTATTCGGGTGGCGGCATGGCCAGTTCCTGGCTGGTGGAGATGGCGCCGACCTACGCGCCCGAACTCGATATCGTCGGCGCCGCGCTGGGCGCGCCCGTCGGCGATCCCGGCGAGGTCTTCGTGCGGCTCAACGGCAGTCGCTACGCGGGATTTCCCGCCATCGTGATCGCGGCGCTGCGCCCGCTCTATCCGGCGCTGCGCCGCGTCCTCGACGAGAACCTCACCCCCGAGGGGCGGGGCCTGATGGACCGCGCCGCGGCGATGGCGCCGATCCTGGCGCTGCCGGTGCTGGCGGGCCGCAATGTCTCCGACTATCTGACGCGGCCGCTCGAGGAGATCCTGGACGTTCCGGACATGCGCGCCATGTTCGACGACCTGCGCCTGGGGACCACCGCGCCGCAGTGCCCGGTGCTGGTGATACAGCCGTTGCACGACAAGATCATCCACACCGAACACGTCGACGCGCTGGTCGATCGCTATCGCCGCGCGGGCGCCGACGTCACCTACCTTCGCGACCGCTGGAGTGACCACTTCTCGCTGCTGCCGCTGTCCACTCCGCTCAGCCTCGACTGGCTCGCCGACCGGATCGCGGGCCTGCCGGTGCGGGCGCCGGTGAACGAACAATCCGCCCCAGCGCCCGTGCGAGACACCACCGCGCGGGATGTGCGGTCGGTGGCGGCGCCTCCGGCACGCTGGCGAGGCCTGTTCGACATGGCAGTCACCGCAGTACGGGTCGTCCTCGGCCGACCGCTGCGCCAGCGGTCCGAACCCGTCCTGAGCCCGGCGCCGACCCTGGCGGCCTGATCGAGTTCCCCACGGCCGCTACGGATCACGCGGCGGACCACACACCCGTGGCCGCCGCCCGCCGGGCGTACTCGGCGAAACCGCGCGGCTCCCGCCCGGTCGCGCGCAGCACCCCGTCGCTGAGGAATCCGGTGTTCCCGCGGTGCAGCCACTCGAACGGACCGGCCTGCATCTCCGCCGCGCCGCGGTCGTAGCCCCGATCCACCAGGTGCCGCACGTATTCGGGCACCTCGACCGGCACGTACCGGATCTGCCGACCTGTGGCCGCCGCGATCTCGGCCACCGCGTCGGCGAAGGTCATCGCGCGCGGACCGGACACCTCGTAGATCTGTTCCCGGTGGCCCGCCTCGGTGAGGGCGGCGACGACCACCGCGGCGATGTCGACGGCGTCCACGAAGGGCACCGTGCCCGCGCCGTCGGGTATCACCACCTCGCCGTCGCGCACCGCGGACAGCTTCGGGTCCTCCTCGAAGGTCTGCGCGAACCAGCACGGCCGCACGATCGTCCACTCCGCACCGCTCTCACGGGCGGCGCGCTCACCGTCCGCCACGGCCTGCGCCCACGGTCCGTACGGGGTTTCCAGCAGGTAGTCGTCGCCGTTGTCGCCCCGCCCGGACAATGCCACGATCCGCCGAACCCCCGACCGCACCGCCAGCGTGGTGAACTCCGCGGGGTCCACGACGCCCACCACGCCCCAGACATTCAGATACACCGTGTCGACATCGACGAGGGCGGGCTGCCACGTGGACCGGTCCGCCCAGTCGAAGCGATCGGGGCTGGACCGGGAGACCGCCCGCACGTCACGTCCGCGTTCCCGCAGCTGATCGACTACATGGCGGCCCACCTTACCGGTCGCGCCCATCACCAGAATCTTGTTCACGCCGAGCAACCTACGGCAAGAAATTTGGTAAGGCTAGCCTAATTATCAGTCGTGGCGGGGCATCCGGAATCTTTGCGTATCGATCATGCCCAGGTCGCCGCCGAGCAGTTCACCTGGCTCACTCGCCGCGCCGCTGAACCGCCTCACCCTCACGGGGGCGCGGTCAGCTACACACCCGAGGAACTGGACGCCGTCGCCGACGGCGCCGTCACCACCGTTCTGCATCGCTACGCGGCACGCGTCTTGCGTGGAGGGCGAGCCAGGATATCGATCAGTCGTCACACGGCGGGGTGGTGTCGGCCCCGATCGGGAGTCCTGCGCGCTCGGCCGGGGTGTAGTCGCGGGAGCTGATCGCACACAGGATCTCGAAGGCCTCCTTGCGGCGCGGGTGGACGACGGCCGGGCCGTCCTGCGACATCATGAGCACACTGCCCGCGCCGACGACGACCTGCAGTCCGGGACCCGGCGGATGGAATTCGAACAAGCGCCCGCGCCCGGCATCCCAGAGTTCGACGGAGTCCGACTTCACCGCCACGATCAGCCCGTCGGCGGTGATCCCCCGCGCGGCGGCCATATTGGGCACGGGATGGGCCGGAGTCGTCATCTCGCCGGTGTCCATATTCCAGATCCGGGCACCGATATAGATCTCCGGTTTCGCGGCGGGGAACAGCAGCGACGGCCACGTGGCCGCGGCATCGCGGCGCCAGGCTCGCAGTTTCCGGCCGCTGTGCAGGTCCCAGACCGCCAGGCCCGCACCGGATGTGACGACGACCTGATCGCCGCGGTCGGAACGCGGGACCGCCCTGCCGATCTCGGCCAGCGTGCGCAGTTCGCCGCCGTCCTCGTAGACCGGTATCGGATCCCCCAGCGGCGCACCGTCGCTGATCCGCCACCGCGTGAGGATTCCAGCGAGAAACACCACGACCTCGTCGGCGCCGACCACGAGTACGTCCTTCGCCGTCCGGGGACCGGCGGCGGCCAGTTCGGCCGGAACGGGCAGCGGCACGGTGCGGACCGGGCGGAGATCCTGGGCCTCGTAGACGTGCAATTCGTCGGTCTGCCCCACGGCGAACACGTAGCGGCCGTCATTGCTGAGCGCCAGCGCGACGTCCCCGTTTCCGAGGTCGAGCTCGCCCGGCCCGCTACCGATCGTCGCGCGCGACACGCGGGTCTGATGCGGCCACAACCGGATGACGTCCAACCGGCGGCTGTCGGCCGCCGTCCGGTACAGGCCGACCGCGGTGTCGCGGCCGGGCGTCCAGACCATCTTGGCGGGGATCGGGTCCCGGAACTGGTTCGGATCCTCGACCCGGGTCGCCGGTGTGTATCGCAGCACGCCGGTGGAGTAGACGGCGCGGACCTCCACGCCCTCCGGTGTGGGCCGGACGAAATATCCGTCCTTCGAGGTGGCCGCCATCTGCTGGAATTCGAACAGTTCACCGGACCGCAGGTCGACCACGTAACCCAGGCCGAACGCGTCCCCCGGCTCCAGGTTCGTCATGACCGCGTAGCGTTCCGACAGGTCGACGGTGACGGTGTCACATGTCGCGGACGGCACCCGGAGGCGGAATCGCTCGGCGCCGCTCTGGGGATCGGTGACCACGAAGTCGCCGACGACGTCGGCGGGGGATGCGGTGACGCACGCGAAGGTCGCATCGGACGAGCCCGGTTCACCGTCGGGCAGACGGCGTACGACATCGCCGGTCGCGATGTCGCGCACGACATTCGATACGCCGGTCTCCAGCCGCTGCTCGCGGAACCACACCGTCGAACGGTCGACGCGCCTGGGCAGCCGATCGGTCGGCTCGTCGGAGGTGTAGGCCGCGATGCGGGACGGTCGCGTTCCCGACGTGTCGTACACCTCGATCCGATCGGGCCGGTCCGTCCACGGGCTCTGCGCGCGATCGGGATCGTAGGTGACCACCAGCCGGGCGCCGTCGGCCGAGAACCGGCCCATGGTGGACAGCGGGCTCGTCGCACCGTCCGATTCGCGAACGACGAAGGGCCCCTGCCGGTTCCGCGGCGACCACATCGTCACCTCACCGGAGCCGGTGAGCAGCGCGAACCGGCTGCCGTCGGCGCTGACCGCCACCGCCGTGACGGTCGTCGACGCGGGAATCGGCAGGGTCCACGGCCGCGGGTGGCCGGACAGCACGTCGGTCCACACCGTCACGGAGTGATCCTTGCCGACGATCAGGAACAGCGATCCCGCGCGATCGGTGGCCACCAGTTCGGGATCCGCCCACGGCACCGCGGCGAACGACGCCGCCCCGGCCCAGGCGATCTGCTGCCGCAGCAGGGCCGCCTCGGCCTCCGGGCGCCCGGGCGCGTTGCGTTCCGCGGCCTGGGCGTACTGGAGCGCGGTGAGGGGATCGCGATCCGCGATCCGGATCGACTCCTGCGCCAGGCTCAGCCCGGCCGACAGCCGCAGCTGCGCTTCCCGTTCCCGGCTGCCGCGGTAGGCCACGACCGCGGTGGTCGCGGCGACCAGGGCCAGCACCGCCACCACGGCGATACCGGCGCGCAGCCGCCGCACCTCCCGGCGCCGCAGCCGACGGCTCGCCCCGATGTATCGGCGGTCGGCCTGCGGGATATCGGAGGCCCGGGCCGCGAACCATTCCTCGGCCGTGGACAGCGCGCTGCCCCGCAGGAGCGCGCCGCTGTCGCGCTGTGCCGCTTCCCAGCCCAGCCGATGGTGTTCGAGTTGCCGCTGCCAGGAACGGAAGTCGCGGTCGCGCTCCAGTCGCTCGCGCAGCAGCGGCCAGTTGTCGACCAACGCCTGATGCGCCAGCTCGACGGTTTCGGCGCCGTCGAGCCGACGGTCCACGACAACGAGCCAGTCGCGGGCCAGACAGCCCGCGACGGTCCGCAATTCCGGAAAGTCCGACAGCGAGGCGACCGCACGCACGAACCGGTCGCCGGTCGCCGTCGGCGCCGCCAGCATCAGCAGCAATCGCCACGCCTGATCCGCGGCGCGGGTATCGGTGAACTGCGCCAGGGCCCGCTCGGCCAGCCGCGTGATCGAACCACCGGCGCGCCCGACGCGCTCGTAGTCGGCGAGCGTCAGCCGACCACCGGTGCGCTGCTCCCACAATTCGGTGAGCATCACCTCCAGCAGCGGCAGCCCGCCGGGCTCCGAGACGGTGTCCTCGACCAGCCGCTCAACCAGATCGGCGTCGAAATCCACTCCGGGGGCGCGGACGGCCGGGCCGCAGATCACCTCGCGCAGCTGCCCTCGACCCATCGGCGCCAACGCGACGGTCGCCCCGTCGAGCAGCCGGGCCAGCTCGTCGTCCACCAGTTCGTCGAGTGCCTCCCAGCGCAGCGTCAGCACCACCCGCACCTGCCTGCCCGCGCTCGCGGCGGCCTCGACCAGTTCCACCAGCCATCCCAGCAGCGCCCGGGCCCGCTCGGGAGCTGTGGCGGCCAGATCCTCGAACTGGTCGGGGAAGATCAGCAGCCCCGGGTCCGGGACGCCGTCGACCAGTTCGGCCACCGGCCCCGGCGAGCTGTCCGGGTAACGCACGGCGCGATGGGCGAGTTCGGCCACCAGCTCCGACATGCTGGCCCGAGGATCGCCCTGCGGGGGCGAGTCACCGGCGAGGCGGAACGCGGCGATCGCCCAGCCCCGTTCCCGGAGCCGGGGGATCACTCCCGCGCTCACCAGCGACGACTTCCCGGTGCCGGATCGACCGGCGACGGCGACGACCGCCCGTTGCTCCAGCGCGGCCAGCACCCGGTCGATATCGGCGCCGCGCCCGTAGAACAGGTGCGCGTCGTGCTCGTCGAACCGTTCCAGCCCGCGGTACGGATTCGGCAGCAGCGTGGGATCGGTGCCCAGCACCTCGGCGATCGGGATCATGAACGCCGTACGCGTGTAGCGCCGACGGTCCGACGCCACCGCCATCCCGACCACGGCGGCCGAACTCGAATCCCATACGGCGGCGCCGCTGAATCCGGCCGTGATGGGTTGGCCTCCCGGCGCGGCCTGCAATTGCAACCAGCCGCTGCCCTGCGACGCCCGGAACTCACCCGATATCCACACGCCGTCGTCGTACTCCACCGGAAAGCCCAGCATCCGGAATTCCCGGCCCCAGGGTTCGTCGGCACGCCAGAACGGCGGCGCCGCGACGAAGTCGGCGGTGCCCGGTTCGATGTCGAGCACGGCGATATCCCCGCCCCCGGCCGCGTCGACCGGCACCCACCGCCGCACCCGGGCGACCAGGCGCTCGCCCGGGCTCGACAGTGGGTGATCAATCCGAACCGCGGCCGCGGGGGCCCGCCCCTCAGCCGAATCGGCGCCGATCGCGTCGGCGATCACGTGAGCGCAGGTCGCGACCAGTCCGGGACCGACGATGAACCCGGCCCCGACGACCTCCCCCGACGTCGAGAACACCCGCACAGTCGTCGCGCCCAATCGCCCGGCCCATCCGGGTTCGGCGTGCTGCACCACCGTCCGCCTCCTACCTCCCGTCCCGGACGGTACGGCACATTCCGTACGGCGGAGGGTGATAATACCGCCGCCGACGGGGCCGGGAGATGCGGTGCGGCTGATCAGGTCTCGGCGGGAAGTCGCACGGTCACGCGGAGACCGCCGCCGGGCCGGGGCGTGAGGGTCAGGGCGCCGTCGTGCGCCCGGGCGATGCTGTCGACGATCGCGAGGCCCAGGCCGACACCGGCGTCATGGGTGCGGATGCGCTCGGTACCGCGTTGAAACGGCTCGATCAGCGTCGACACCGATTCCGGGGTGAGCTCGGCGCCGGTGTTCTCGACCGTGAGCACCGCACCCGCCGGCTGCACGTCGGTCGTGATCCAGGCGCGGCCTCCGTCGGGCAGGTTGTGGACGATCGCGTTGTGCACCAGGTTCGTCGTCATCTGCAGCAGGAGGGCATGCGACCCGACCGTGGGGGTCACCTCACCCGAGGTCTCGAGGGTCACCTCGTGCTTTTCGGCGAAGGGAAGCAGCGTCTCGGTGGCCTCTTCCGCGAGCAGGGACAGATCGACGCGTTCGCGGGTGAACGTGCGCTGACCGGCGCGGCTGAGCAGGAGCAGCGCTTCGGTGAGATCGATCGCCCGGGCGTTGACGGCATGCAGCCGGTCGACGAGTTCGTCCGGACCGCGGGCGCGGTCGTTGCGGGCGACGTCGAGCAGGGTCTTGGTGATGGCCAGCGGGGTGCGCAGTTCGTGAGAGGCGTTGGCCGCGAACCGCTGCTGTTCGGCCACCTTTCCTTCCAACTGCGCCAGCATGTCGTCGAAACCGTCGGCGAGCTCACGGAACTCGTCCCTCGGTCCGGGCAGGCGGATCCGGTGGGAGAGGGATCCGTTCGCGGCCGTCCGGGTGGCCTCCGTGATGCGATTCAGCGGGGACAGCATGCGGCCCGCGAGAATCCAGCCGCCCAGCAGGCCGAACACCAGCAGGAAGAACATCATCACCGCTGCCGCGGTACCGAAAACCTTGGGGCCGAAGTTGGTCGGATTGAAGACGAACGGGAGGTACGACAGGCTGGGCGTGATCCGGCTGGCTGGCAAGTCTCGCAGCAGGAAGACCCACACGGCGCCGAGCAGCAGCGCACCGGCGAGCATGAGGAATCCGGCGTAGCTGAGGGTGAGTTTCAGGCGAACGCTGAACCCGGATGATCTATCCACGGGCCGCTTCCGCGCGCTCGCCGTCCGAGGCGGTCTCTATGCGGTAGCCGACCCCGGCGACGGTGGCGATGATCCAGGGTTCGCCCAGTCGTTTGCGCAGTGCCGAGACCGTGATGCGCACGGCGTTGGTGAACGGGTCCGCGTTCTCGTCCCACGCCCGCTCCAGGAGTTCTTCGGCGCTGACGACGCCGCCGTCGGCGGCGACGAGGACTTCCAGCACGGCGAACTGCTTCCGGGTGAGCGCGACGTAGCGGCCGTCGCGATAGACCTCGCGGCGAAACGGATCCAGGCGCAGGCCCGCGATCTCGCGCACGGGCGGCCTGCTGTGCTGGCGCCTGCGGTCGAGCGCCCGGAGCCTGAGGACGAGCTCGCGGAGTTCGAACGGTTTGGTGAGGTAGTCGTCGGCGCCGAGCCCGAAGCCGGTCGCCTTGTCCTCGAGCCGGTCGGCGGCGGTGAGCATCAGGATCGGCATACCGCTGCCCGCGGCGACGATGCGCTGGGCGATCTCGTCGCCGGAGGGGCCTGGAATGTCGCGGTCGAGGACCGCGATGTCGTAGGTGTTGATGCTCAACAGTTCCAGCGCGGTGTCGCCGTCTCCGGCGATATCCGCCGCGATCGCCTCCAGGCGCAGACCATCCCGGATGGCCTCAGCCATATAGAGCTCGTCCTCGACCACCAGCACACGCACAGAACGGATGTTACGACCCGGCGCATATCGTCGGCGTATCCGAAACCGCATACGCGCTGACAACATCGCCGTGTCCTGACTGGAGGGATGAACCACCGCGGACCAGCACGGACGCAAGGCAGCCGATCGATCACCTGCGCGACCCTCGTGGTCTCCGTCGCGGCGACGGCCGTCGTTCTGGTTCACCAATCGCCCGTGTCCGCGTCCTCGGCGTCCTCGGCGTCCTCCGCCGCCACCGTCGGTTCCGAGCCCGAACCGCCCAGTCTCGTCCACGAGCCGGTCGGCCGCGGTGAGCATCCGGACCGGCACGCCGCTGACGACAGCGACGACACGTTCGGTCGGCTCCGGGCCGGAGGCACCTGGACCGGAGCGATCGAGGACGGCGATACCGGGGACGGCGACGCGCGGCGGACCCGCCGCGGTACCGCGTTCGTTCGCGACGGCGGCCGTGACCTCCAGGAGGCCGTCGCGGAGGGCCTCCGCCAGGCCGGTCCCGCGCTCGACGACCAGCACGTCCGTCGTCGCCACCACGACATCGGCGGTATCGACTGAGACGGGCCCGCCGGCGGCACGGCGTCAGCCCTGTCGTTGCCGGTCTTCGCGCAGCCGCTCGATGGCACGCAGCAGCAACGTCGCCCGGTCGGCGTTCGCCGCCTTCTTTCCCTCGTACGCGATCAGTCGTTCCGCTGTGGCGTGACTGCCCTGCACCATGGTGAGGAGCAGGCGGTAGGAGCCCGGCTGAGCGAGTTCGGGACTGGCCTTCCGGCCCCTCGGAGCGGGCCTGCCGACCTCGGTGGCGGCCGTCCGGCCCAGCCAGTATCGAGCCTCGGCGCCGCTGCCCTTTCTCCGCAGGAGTAATCCCAGGCTTCTCGTGGCGCCGGGAGCGCCGCCGTCGACCGCGCGGCGCAACCAGTGTTCCGCCTCGGCGAGGTCGCCGCGCTGATGCAGCAGCCACCCCAGGTTGTGTACCGCGAGGATATTTCCCGCCGTGGCCGCGCGCCGGTACCACTGTTCGGCTTCGTCGAGGTCGTGACGGTTCCGCGGCGACGGGAACAATCGCCGCAACCGCGCGCGCACGCCCGATCCGGCCACCCGGCTGTGCAACAACCGACCCAGGCTGAACGCCGCGTCGGTATCGCCGCGGGAAGCGGCTTTGCCGTACCAGTATTCGGCCTCGGTGAGGTCATCGGCCTCTTCCAGCAGCGATCCCAACTGGTTCATCGCCCGGGTGTTTCCGTCGGTCGCGGCCGAGCGGTACCAGTACACCGCCTCCGGCAGATTGCCGCCGTCCCGCAACAGCGCCGCCAGATTGCATGCGGCATAAGGGTTGTCGGTGGCCGCCTTGCGGTACCAGTACTCGGCCTCGACGAGGTCGCCGCGCTCGCGAGCCAGCACGCCCATCTTGTTCCGCGCCGCGGCATTGCCGGTGTCGGCGGTCTTGCGGTACCAGTATTCGGCCTGGACACGTTCGCCGCGTTGCTCCCACAACCGCCCGAGGGCGACGGTGGCGTCGAGACTTCCGGCCTCGAACGCTCGGCGCAGCCAGCGTTCGGCCGCGGCGGGGTTACCCTGACCTTCGAGTTGCCGTGCCGTGGCCATCATCTCGTCGACCTCGACTGTCCGACCGACTGTCATCCGATCCTCCCGGGGTTCCGACCGACCCATGCTGCTGTAGACCTGCCGGACGCCCGGAAGGTTGGGTCGTGGCAGGGAGGAGCGGAGAGGTCATCGGCGGCACGGGGGCGTGTCGTCGGCGCCGACCGGCAACTGGGCGCGTTCGGCCGCGGTGTAGTCCCGGTTGTGGACCGCGCACAGCCGGTCGAACATCTTCTCCCGATCCAGATTCACGCGCAGCACACCGCCGCGGTAGAGAATATGGACCATATTGTCGTCGACGGCCACATCGTAGATTTTCCCCGGCAGTTGCAGCGCGGCTATTCGCCCACGATCGCGGTCCCACACGTCGATATTGTTCGGAGCGGCCGCTTCCGTCACCACCCACAGGCCGCCCGGCGTGGTTCCCCGGATATACGGCGGCGGCGGCATCGGCTGGGACAGCTTGGTGACGGCGCCGGTCTCCGGGTTCCACGCTTCCACGAATTCGGTGGATACGTACACAGTCGGGTCGATCGGGTCGTGGTACGCCCCCTCGTATTCCCACGGCCGCTGAAAATCGAAACTTCTGACGCGCTTCCGCTCGGACAGATTCCACACGGCGGCCGCACCCGAGGAAATGACCAATATTTCGTCCGGGCGGGTCGCGGATCGCCCGATGTCGCCGTCGGCGCCCAGCCGCACGAGTTCGTCGCGGTCGCGCCCCAGCGTCAGCGGCTCGGACAACGGCTTGGCGTCGCCGAGGCTCCAGCGGGTGAGCACGCCGCCGTACATGGCGAGAACCTCGTCCGGGCCCGAGAACATCACATCGCCCCGCCACCCCTCGGGGTCGCCGAGTTCGGCCGGGAACGGCAGCGCGATGCGATGGACGACCTCGAGCGTCCGGGCATCGAAGACCACCAGTTGCGGGCGCGAGCCGACGGCAACGAGGTAACGCCCGTCCGGAGTGAATTCCACGACCGGTTGGGCGCCGAGGTCGATGATGTCGACGGGGCCGCCGGGAACGGTCTGCGCCAGACGCCGCACCCGCGGCCGCACCTGATCGACCTCGAGCCTGCCGGTGGGCGCGGCGGAGTCGCGGGTATAGGTGGCGACGGTCGCCCCATCCGCCGACCACGCCGTGACCGCCGGCTCCTCGGCGAACGGATCGGCGTCCACGGGCGTCGCGGGAGCGAAGCGCAGCAGCCCCTGCTGGGCGAATACGTTGACGACCGGGCCCCGATCGGTGTCGGTGATGATCGTGCTGTCCTGTCCGGTGCTGCGGCCGACCTCGGCTCGATAGATCTTGCCCGTCTTCAGGCTCATCAATCCGAGGCTGAAGACGGCGTCGCGTGGATGGTTGTCGGCATCGATGAAGAACTGCTCGGAACTGTCCAGCTTGGCCCGTATGCAGAAGTCGTGGTCCACATCGAATCGGAGCCGCTCGGCGCCGGTTCGGATATCGAAGACCGCGAGCGTCCGCCCTGATTGATTCGGCCGTTCCGGGAGACAGGAGTAGATGCTCCCCCGGACGGGGAACCCGTCCGGCAGCGCGCGGATCACCTTCCCGCCGAGGTCGCGAACCACGTTGTGGATTTCCGTGCCGTCGGTTTCATCGAACACGATTTCCGTGCCACCGGCGCCGACGAACCGTGGAATCTGATCGCGCCGATCCGGCGCCGGTGGAAGCACCGCTATACGAGTCGGATGCGAGGTCGAGGTGTCATACACCTCGATGGCGTCGGGGCCGGACGCCTTCCCGGGCCCTCGCTCCGGATCGATGGACAACACCAGCATTCCGCCATCGGCCGAGAGTCTCGCTCTGATGGCGTGGTCCGACAGCTCCCGTGCGGCGCTCGCATAAACGTGCACCGGCCCGGTGCGGCCGCGCACATCCCACACCGAGACCCGTCCGCGCCGCTCGACCACGGCGATCTTCCCGCCGTCGTCGGACATCGCCACCGAACTGACGCGCTCATCGACAGGCACCCGCCAGACCGTCGGATGTCCGTCGCGCAGACCGGTCTGGACCCGGACCCCGCCATCGGTGCCGACCGCCGCCAGCGTCGCGCCGTCCGCGCTGGCCGCCGCCGCGATCCGGCCCTGGCCGGTCGGCAGCTCACCCGGCGTGAAATCGGAGATCGCGCCGAGGCTGGCTTGCTGGTACAGCAGGGCGCCCTCGACCTCCGGGTGGCCGGGCGCGTGACGCTGTGCCGCCTGGGCGAATTGCCGGGCGGTCAGCGGCTGGGTGTCGGCCAGGCGCATCGATTCCTTGGCGAGGTTGATCCCGGCCGCCAGCCGCAGTTGCTCCGCGCGCTCCTGGCTGGTGCGATACGCCACGACCGCGGTGGTCGCGGCCACCAGGGCCAGCACGGCCGTCGCGGCGGTGACAATGCGCCAGCGGCGCACCTCCCGGCGCCGCACGCGTCGGCTCGCCTGGACGAAGCGGCGCTGCGCCGGGGAGAGGTCCGAGGCGCGGGCGGCCTGCCATTCCTCGGCGGTCGCCAGCGCACTACCGCGCAGCAACGCGCCGCTGTCGTAGTGCGAGGTCTCCCACTCGAGCCGCCGATTGTCGAATTCCTGCTGCCAGGAACGGAAGTCGCGATCGTATTCGAGCCAGCCGCGCAGGGTGGGCCAGTTGTCGATCAGGGCTTGATGGGCCAGCTCGACGATCACCGCGCCGTCGGAGCGGCGATCGACGGCCACCAGCCGCTCGCGGGCCAGATGTCCCGCGAGACCGTGCAGATCCGGGTGGTCGGCCAGTGTCACCGCGGACCGGACGAATCCGGCGCCGGTCCTGAGCGGTACCGCGGTCATCGTCAGCAGCCGCCGCACCGCCGCCGCCTCCGGCTCCGTGAACCGGGCGAGCGCGCGGTCGGCCCGGCGGGTGATCGCCCCCGCGACGCCACCGGAGCGCTGGTAGTCGGCCAGGGTCAGCCGCCCGCTGCCGCGCTGTTCCCACAGCTCGGTCAGCGTCGACTCGAGCAGCGGCAAACCTCCGGGCTGATGCACCGTGTCGTCGACGAGCCGCTCGACGAGATCGGCATCGATACCGACACCCGGCGCATGGGCCAGCGGCCCGCGAATCACATCCCGCAGTTGTTCCCGGTCCATGGCCGCCAGCGCCACGGTGGCGCCGTCGAGCAGGCTCGCGATCTCGGTGTCGACGAGTTCGCCGACGGCCTCCCAGCGCAGCGTCATCACCACCCGCAACGTCCGGCCGCGGTCCTCGGCGGCGGCGACCAGCTCGATGAGCCGGTGCACCAGCGCCTGCGCCCGCGTCGGCGCCGTCGCCGCCAGATCCTCGAACTGGTCGGAGAACACCAGCAATCCCTCGTCGGGGATGCGATCCACCAGTTCCGCCACAAGGTCGCGGTTCACCGCCGCCTGCCGCACGATATTCATGACCAGGGCCGACAGGTCGCCGCCCTCGTCGTGCACCGGCGAATTCGAGGTCGTCGACAGGCCGGTGAGCCGGACGACCGCGACGGCCATGCCGCGCGCCCGCACCCGGGGGACCACGCCGGCACTCACCAACGACGACTTGCCCGTCCCCGAACCGCCGACCACCGCCACGAACGAGCGCTGGTCCAACGCGGTCAGCACCCGTTCGATATCGGCATCGCGGCCGTGGAACAGCGCGGCGTCGCCTTCCTCGAATCGCTCCAGCCCGCGATACGGATTCGGCAGCATCGCCGGATCGATCCCCAGCACCTCGGCGATCGGAATCATGAACGCGGTCCGGGTATATCGGCGCCGGTCCGCCGCCACCGCCATGCCCACCACGGCACCGGAGGCCGCATCCCACACCGCGGCCCCGCTGAACCCGCCCGTAATCGGCTGCCCGCCGCCGGCCGCCTGCAGTTGCAGCCAGCCCACCCCCTGCGCCGCCCGGAACTCACCCGCCACCCAGACACCGGAGTCGAATTCGGCCGGGAAACCCAGCATCCGGAACTCCCGGCCCCACGGCTGCTCGGCCCGCCAGAACGGCGGCGCCACCACCGGCTCCGGCAGGTCGTCGACGATCTCCAGAACGGCGATATCGCCGCCCCCGTCGGCCGTGATCGGCGCCCACCGGCGCACCCGCGCACGCACGCGGACACCGGCGGGCAGCAGCGGAAAGTCGATCCACACCGCCGTATCCGGTGGCCGAGTCTCCTGTGCGTCGGCACCGGCCGCCTCGGACACCACGTGCGCACAGGTCGCGACGAGGCGCGGACCCACGACGAACCCGGCGCCGATCACCGCGCCCGACTCCGCGCGGACCCGTACCGCGGCCGAGCCGAAAACCCCGCTCTCCCCGTCCGGTACGCCTGCCCTCATCTCGCGACTCCTCCCACCGCAACCCGAGGTCGGCGGTGGCGCGGATACTACCTCGACGCGTCGCTCCCGACGCGGCCGAAGCCGTCCGCCCAACCCTTTTGCCGCCCACCGGGTCTATGACTGCAGGAACACCAGGAGGGAACATGGGGAACAACGGCATAACCGTGGACCTGCCACTGCATCCCGATGTGGTGAACGCGCTGTGGCAGGCGAGGTCCGACGCCGGACCGGAGCCGGTCGACACGCAGGACCTGCTGGTCGCGCTGATGCGGATGGACTCGTCCGGCCGGTGGAACCGGATCGAGTTGCACTGCGGCGATTCCGAGATTCTCGCCGGAAAGGTCGCACTGGATCCCGCCGCCGACAGCTCGACACACTGGGAGGGCATCCGGCTCACCGACACCTGTGCCACCGCGCTGCGCACCGCCGTGGACCTGGCGCACCGTTACGCCATGCCGGGCGTTCCGGCCGGGATCGTGGCGCTCGCGCTGGTCGCCGATGGTTCCACCGCCGCCGCGCAGGTCCTGAACGACGGACTGGGCCGCCAGGACCTTCTCGATCTCGTGCAGGCCGATGTCCTGGGCACCACCCTGACCGGGCTGGAGTCCGTGCTGTCGTCGGCGCCGCCACCTCCCGAGATATCGGCTCCCGCAACATCACCCGCCTACCCGCAGCGCCTGTACTGCCAGCACTGCGGCGCGACGCCCGCGGCCGCGGTGACGATCCGGAGCCATCGCGGCTTCATCCTGATGATGCAATTCGTGCGCATGCCCGGCCCGTTCTGCCGCGACTGCGGCCTCGCCACCCTGCGGCGGATGACGATCGAGAGCGTGTGGCTCGGCTGGTGGGGGCCGCTGTCGCTGTTCATCAACGGCATCACGATCGTGTCGAATATGTCCGCCCATTCGCGGATAGCCCAGCTCCCCCCGCCGATTCCGGGCATGCCGGGACGGCCGATGGATCCCGGCAGGCCGCTGTTCCGCAGACCCGGGTCCATCGGGTTCCTGATACCACTGGGAATTCTCCTGTGGTTCCTGGTCATACTCCCGCTGCTGTCGAGCTGATCCGCGCCCGTGGACGGTTTCCGATGTGGCCCAACCATTTCGCCTCGACCGCCGTCGTACCCGGTAGGCGATGACCTCGTCGACCACACGAACTCACCCGAGAGGGCAATCACATGTCTTTGTCGCGCACGACATTCGGCACATTCGCGCTGCTGACAGCCGCCGCACTCGTCGGAGCGGGAGCGGGTACGGCACACGCGAGCGCGGATATGCACGGCGCGATCGCCATTTCGTTTCGCACCGGCAAGGTGGCCTCGGCCGTGAACTACCCGACCCCCGCCGAGGCGGGCCGGGCAGCCGACGAGCGCTGCGGCGGCGGCCGGGACTGCTCCGCCTACGTGTACTTCGTCAACGGCTGCGGCGCGGTGGCCCAGGCCCCCGACGACAGCATCGCCTGGGCGTGGGGCGTGAACCGGGAAGACGCCGAACAGAGCGCCATCAACGGGCTCGGCCTGCGCGCACCCAAGTTCCCGAGCCTGGGCTCGGCCTCGCCGAGCGCCGCGCACATCGTGCTGAGTGACTGCACCCGGACGGGCGGCCCCTCCGCGCCGGGCGGCCGCACGCTGCCCAAACCCTGACCTGATCGGACTGCACAGTGATCGAGACGGCGGCGGCCCCGTGACCAGGATCGGTGAATGGTCCACCATCCCCGAGCCCCGTACCCCGCGACGGTGGTCGAAATGGTGGATCGTGTTGTATTTCCTCGCCGGAATCGTCGCAGCGACAGCGACTTTCGAATCCAACCTGGCGGCCTGGGACCGGTGTGCGGTGGACCCGGAGGCTGGCGGGAGCTTCGCCATCATGGCCCGCTTCGCCGCCGCCCTGGTGGTCATGCCCCTCGTGGGTGCCGCGACCGGAATCATGGCGGTCGTCGCCAACGCCTTGTTGCTTCGTAATCCGCACCGGCCCCGGCTCACCGGCCGTGTTCCCCTCGCTATCACCCTCGTGGGCGCGGGCGTGCTGCTGTACCTGATGAACATCTGGATCGCCGCGGGCGTACCGCCGGAAGGCTATTGCGACATGAGATGAACCACGCGGCGGCGCGAACCATCGGTATGGTGTTCGGGTACCGACAGGTCCGTCACCCGGCGGCCGCGAACAGCATGGCGAGATCGAATGAACAGCCTCCCCGAATCCGGCCTACCCGCCGAGACCGCACTGACGGCACTACTGGGAGCCGTGCTCGCGGACTGCGCCAAGGATCCGCTGTCCTGGCTCGCCCAGCCGATCCCGGGCCCGGCCCTCATCCGGATCGGTCGCGGCAGCGCCCGGCCCGAGCAGGCGGACCAGTTCGACGAGTTGTTGCTCGAGGCCTTCGATTCGGCCAGCGACATGCTGCTCGCCTGGGCCACCCGGCAGGTCGGCAGCCGTACCGATGCCGAGGACATCGTGCAGACCGCGTTGATGCGGGTGTATGCCGCCAGGCCCGACATCGCCACCGCCGACCAGTTGCGCGCCTATCTGTGGACGGTCGCCAAGAACCTCGTGCGCGATGCCTGGCGGCGGGCGGCCACCGATCGCGAACGGTTCGACTCTGACGGCGACGAGCGGATCGCGCTGCTCGCCGACCGCGCCGGCCTGAACATGGACGACATCGTGGTCCTGCGCCAGGCGTTGATCGGCGCGCTGGACACGCTGCCGCCACGCGAGCGAGAGGCGGTCGTGCTCCGAGCCTACGAAGGCAACACCTACGCGGAGACCGCCCGCATCATGGGCGTCGCCACGGGGACGGCGAAAGGGTACGTGCACGACGCCCTGCAGCGGGTGCGGGCGCAGCTCGATCTGATCGCGTGACAGCTCAGCTCCCCTGACTGCAGCGCATACCCCGCGCGACGGCGGAGCCGGGGTCGCTTCGGGCCCGGCGCGCGGCTTCCTGCAGAATCTCGTATCTCCGTGACGCCGGGACGAAACCGGCGATGTCGCGGCGCGAGGTGATCATCAATTTGTGCAACGCCGCGGCCATCTGCGCGTGCACCGTGCGGACCGATGTACCCCGGCGGGCGGCGATCGCGGTATTCGTCCATCCGGCGGCGGCCAACAGAGCCACGTGCTGCTCGGACTTCGACAGCTCGTTCCATCGCGAATCCGCCGCGCCGTCGAGATGGTCCGGCTGCCGCTCACGATCGAATCCGAAGGTCCCCGACAGCACCCGCTCCAGTCCGTCCCGCTTCAGCCGCAGTCGCGCGCCGCGGCCGTGGGCGGCGGTGAATGCCTCGGGCCCGAGCAGATCTCGGGCGACCGCGACCGCGGCGGCGGTGCGTTCGGCGAAGTCCGCGCAGGCTCCGAGGTCGATCCCGAGACCGGCACGAACCGCATCCATGACACCGGCCAGGCGAGCGATCTCGGCGGCGGCGCCGGTGCGCAGCGCCCCGGGGCCCCCGGCGCCCGCGATGCTCAGGGCGAGCGCCCAGATGCGAAGCGACGCCGCCCACGCGATGCCCCAGTAGTCGCCGACCGATATCAGGTGCGACGCCGCACGGGTGATGAGATCGGTTGCGCGCGAGGCCTCCCCGCGGTGTATCAGCACCACGGCCTCGATGAGATCGCCCCACGCCATCGTCCATCGGGACGCCGCCGCACCGGCGCGGGCACGAAGCGGACCGAGGAAGCGATCGGCCTGCTCGGGCCCGTGCAGCAGCGCCGACGCCGCGGCCCCCGACACCGCGCACCTGGCCGCCATGCCCGGCGCACCGTCGCGCTCGAACTCCTCTCGGGCGCGGGCCAAGACGTCGATCGCCGCCCTGTCCCGGCGAACCAGCCACAGCTCACATCCGGACGCGAACTCGGCGGCGGGTGATCGGCGGAATTCACCCGCGGCAGCGCACTCTTGCAGCCACCCCGCGGCATCGTCGGCCGAACCCTGCCGCAGCGCGATCCACGCCAGCGCGGCCGTCGCGCGCACCCGCAGCCCCGCCGGTGGTTCGGCGGAGGCCAGGGCGCGCACGGTCCACTGCCGCATTTCCGGTAGCGACAGGGTGGCCGATGCCGGAAGTTCCTGCAGGCCGACGCATATCTCGAGGCCGAGAACCGCGTCGGCGGGTCTGTCGAGGCCGAACCGAATCGCCGTCCGCAGGTTCGGCCACGCCGACCGCACCCAGTTCAGCAGTTCGTCCTCGCGCGGGCCGAACCAGTGTGCCGCGGCATCGACGACCCTGTTGCGGTAGTACTCCAGATGCCGACGCGCCGGATCGCCCGCGGCGACCGCCGTCCGTTCGCGCAGCCGCTCCCGTGCGAACACCCGAAGGCTCTCCAACAGCGAATAACGCGGACCCGCCGGTGTGAGGTGCACCGATACCATCGATCGGCGCACCAGCCGCTGCAGCAGATCGTCGATCCGGCTGCGGTGCAACCGTGTCGCGGCAGTACCGCGCCCGCCGCCGGGGAGCGCGTCGTCGGCGCAGACGGCCTCGATCGCGGCCAGTTCGCTGCCGCCGTCGGCGCCGGGTGCGACGGACCCCGGTGCGAATACCGACATGCGTTCGAACAGCAGGCGCTCCTCGGCGCCGCACAGGTCGTACGACCACGCGATCGCCTCGCCGATCCCGCGATGCCGGTCCTCGACCCCGATACGGGGCATCCGCGGCCACCGCAGCCGTTGATCGACTTCCCCGTTCAACCCGTGCAGCAGGACCTGCAGCGGCCGGCGCTGGAGGTAGGCCGCCGCCAGCCGGATGTAGAGCGGATTGTCGTGCAGGTGACCGCAAATGGCGCTCGCCGTCTCGAGCTGATCGTCGGTGAGGGAGCGGCCGACGAGTTCGGCGCGACGCCGAAACAGGTCCAGCGCATCGTGCCGCGGCAGCGGCGGGACGGCGATCGTCTGCTCCTCGTCGAGCCCGAGCGACTCGCGACTGGTTGCCAGCACGATCATTCCCGGCACGGTGTCCAACAGGCCGGGCAGCATCGCGGCGACGCCGCCGCGGACGTGTTCGCAATTGTCGAGGACCAGCAGCACCTGCGATCGGCGGGCCGCCGCTGCCGCGGCGGCGAGTGCGTCGACGATCACCGGCCCGGCCCGGCCGTCCACCGCATCCGACCCCACCACGGAACGCGCGATCTCCTCCTCGATGGCGGCGCGGCCCGAGTCCTTCGCCATATGCGCGAGCCGAATCCAGCGCACGGGAACGCCGGTGGCCCTGCGATATCGGCGAACCGCCTCCGCGGCCAGTTGCGTCTTGCCGATCCCCCCGGTCCCGGTCAGCGTGACCAGCCGCGCCGGTGTCGTCAACGCGGCCAGCAGGCCGTCGAGTTCGGCATCGCGGCCGACGAATCCCACGGTCACGACGGGCGGATCGGGAACGCGCAATTCCGGGCCGGGAGGTCGATCGAATGGTGTGATATCCGCCGCCGCGACCTCGCGAACGGGTCGCGGCGCAAGACCCTGCGATGATTGCCGGTTCCAAAGCATCGGAATCATGACTCTCCTCGCATGCCGCATCCGTCCTAGGTCATCTGCTACGACCGTGGGCGGTCCGAAAAGGTTGGGGCTTGGGCGACCGCGGCACTCGACACCCAATTTCTGCCGGAATACCTAGGACATACCGATGACTCACCTACCTATGGGCGGTATAACTGGCGCCCGGCTCTTTTTGACCTGTGAGTACGTGATTCGAACACAAAAGAGGAACGCACCCGACAAAGCCGACTACCGAAAAAGGGTATCGCCGTCGATATGGCATCGAATAGACCTCGAATGCCGGCCTGCGAATACCCTCTACTGTTCCCAAGAATGGGGGTTCAAAGCGGATGTGATATGCAAGCATTGCGCCCGCCGAAGTTCGGCGGGATATTTCGGGTTCTCCGGGAGATTCCGTTCTCGGGGAATACGATGCGGATGAAGGTCATCACAATGAACGCTCGGACCGTGCTGGATTCGAGTCGCAGACTGCTCGTGGGCGCCGTGCCGGTCGCGATGGCGATGGCATCTGCCGGAGCGGGCACCGCCGACGCGACCAATCCCCAGGTGCTGCCCTGACCCCTTGCGACGCGCATTTCGGCGGCCGACCCCAACCCTCTCCACCCGCGAACCGTCTGTAAAGAAGTGACAAGACCTTTGCCAGGCACGACTCGGACACATAGGTTGACCTTCGGGACAAACCGGCAGTCCGAATGGGGAACGAAGTGAAAGCGCTCGGCCAGCTTGCAACTTTCTTGCTATGGCTCGGCGCATGGCTTGCCCTCATCGTCGGCGTGGTCATGCTCGTTCCCGCGGCCGCGATGCTCATGCGGGACCCCCAGGCCGCCCCCACGTGTGACGAGAAACCGATGACGCCCGGGACCACGTGCCGCTACTACCGCAACGGCGAGTCGGCGGGCGGGAAGTCGTACGAGCAAGCGCTGGCGGAACAGCGCGGCAGCCACGAGACCGGCACCCAGCTGCTGCTGAGCGCGGCCGGGGTGATCATCGTCAGTTCCGCTGTGCTGGTAGGGGTCAGATACGCCCGCTCGTCCGGCGCCCCGAAGTCGGCCGCCGCCACGCCGACGAATCCGGTCGACCAGGATCCGCGGCAGCGGGAACTGCTCCGGGCCGCCACTGGCGGCGATCCGGTCGCGATGAACAACCTGGCCCGACTGCTGCAGGATCAGGTCGCCCGACAGAGCCGCCTCGAGCGATGGCGACGCCGGTACCGCAACGGCGGCGACCTCGCCGAAGCCGAACTCTGGTTTCGCAGAGCCGCGGTCGCCGGCCACCCGGACGCGATGGCCAGCCTGGCGGCCCTGCTCAACCAGGACGGGAACCGCGACGAGGCCGAATTGTGGTATCGCAGAGCGACTGCCGCCGAGGGCGTGCCGTACACGCCGCACACGGTCGCGGGTACCGGCGCGCCGGTACCGCCGCCGACCCCGACCCCGGCCGGTGAGTTCAAGACCCTGCTCGGCATGGTGATGGGCAGCCACGCCACGGCCGAGCGGCTGATCGCCTTCGAGCAGCGGAAATTGCCGGATGCCGGCCGAGCGGCGGCCATCACGAAGGCAATCGAGAGACTGCAGGCGGATCGCCGCCGGTGAGTCGGAGAAACATGTCGCCAGGTAATCTCGAGCACCGCGCCGGTCGGGCGCCGTCCGATGATTTCGTCGGGCGCGAGCAGGAGCTGGACGCGATCGTCACCCTGCTGCTGCGGGGGACGCGGCTGATCACCTTGATCGGCCCCGGCGGCATCGGGAAGACCCGGCTGGCCGCGAAAGCGGCGCAGCGGTTGGCGAAGGCGCGTCGCACACCGATCCATTGCGTGCGGCTGTCCCGGCTGCCCCCCGACAGCGATGCGGCGGCGATCGAGGAGGAGATCGCTCGATCCGTTGCGGTGACGGACTATTCGGGCCGTTCGACCTGGGAGGCGTTGTCCGCCACCTTGACCAAGACCGACGCCCGCGGCCGGTCCGTGCGGGTCGTGCTGGTGCTGGACAACTGCGAGCACGTACTGGCCGGTATCGGCACGATGGTCGCTCGAATGCTGGAGGCGATACCGGGGCTGTGCATCGTCGCGACCAGTCGCGAGGCGATCGGCTGGGTGGACGAGCAGCAGTTCGCGGTACCGCCGCTGCCGCCGCATCGAGCGCTGCAATTGTTCCGGGACCGAGCCGAGCTCGCCGGTCGGCCGATCTCCGGTGCGGACGACACGGCGGTGGCCACACAGATCTGTCGGCAGATGGACTATCACCCGCTGTTCATCCGCCTGGCCGCCGGGCGGCTCGCGCGCCAGCCGCTGCGAATGGTGCTGCAGCAGATCGGCGGCGACCGCGGCAGCGACCGGCGCCTGGATTGGTCCCCAGGACCGGTATTCGGCAGCGAGGAGCGGCACCGCAGCATCAACGACGTCATCGGCTGGTCCTATGACCTGTGCACCGAGAAAGAACAGCTGCTGTTCGACCGGCTGTCCGTATTCGCTGGGGGCTATGACACCGATTCGGATGCCCCGGATGCGCCGCTGCTGCCGGTCGGAGCCGATATGGACGCGATTCGGCGCGTCTGCGCCGATCCCGGAGACGACCGCGCCGCCACCGCGACGCGCATTACCGGCGCGGAGGTCGAAGATCTGCTCGAGCGGCTGGCAGACCAGTCGCTGGTGTCGCGCCACATCACCGCCACCGCAGTCTACTACTCGCTGTCGGAAAATCTTCGCGTGTACGCCCAGCAGCAGCTGAGCCGACGCCCGAGCGAGGGGGGCGACGCGTCCGCGGAACTCGCCGAGCGTCATCGCGACTACTACCGCGACCGAATCCGACAGGCGGCGAAGAACTATTTCGGCCCGGCGGAGGAAAGCCCGATCGACTGGGCGATGGCCGCCTGGCACAACATCGTCCTCGCGATCGACCGCAGCCTCGCCCCCGGCGGTGACGCGCTGCGCGGCCTGGAGATCTGTGTGGCACTGCTGGTGCTGCGGCTCGCCTTCGTCAAGGGTTCGTTCCGGGATATGCGACGGCGGACCGAGCGCGCGCTCGACGCCACCCGCGAGTTGTCCCCGGCGCCGAACGACCTGCGGGTGACGGCGATGGCTCTACTGGTGTGGATCATGTTGTGCCAGGGCGAAATCGGCGATGCCGAGCGACTGCTCGACGAATGTTTCCGAACCTGTGGGCCCGATGCGACGGGCGCGTGGCGCGCGACGCCGGACCGAGACCTCGGTCTGCCCCCGGTCGTGGATTTCGCCTGGGGCGCAGAACTTTTCGTGGTGAGGAAGGATCCGGTGGCTGTCGCGGTGCTGCAACGCGCACAGCGCGGGTACGACCGCGTAGGCGACACCTCGGGGGCGATTCCGAGCCAGCAGCTCACGGCGCTCGCCGCCGCACTGCTGGGAACCGTGGAGCAGGCCCGGGAGCTGGCCCGGCGGTACCTGGAGCGGACCACCGCGGCGGGCGTGTCCTGGACCAGGTCGTGGGCTCAGCTGACCTGGTCGATCGCGCTGACGAGGCTGGGCGATCCCGGCGCCGCCCTCGCCGTGCAGCGCACGGTGCTGGCCGAACTCGTACCGGCTCGCGAACGGTGGGCGGCCCTGTGGGCGGTGGAGTTTCGCGCGT
This sequence comes from Nocardia thraciensis, assembly GCF_054782435.1. Taxonomy (NCBI): domain Bacteria; kingdom Bacillati; phylum Actinomycetota; class Actinomycetes; order Mycobacteriales; family Nocardiaceae; genus Nocardia; species Nocardia thraciensis. The sequence continues at coordinate 49,872 of NZ_BAAGSM010000037.1, read as the reverse complement.
GGACGCTGGCGCGGATCATCACCGATCCCGGGTGCCGGTCGGCCGACCTGCGCACGACCGCGGAGATAGCCACCGAGATCGCGCTGCTGGCGGGCGGCACGCGGCGACTGCGCGCCCGGCTGGGCGTCGACATCCGCCAGCTCGGGCCGTTCGCGGACCTGGTCGAGGAATACGTGCGGGCCGCCGAGAACGCGCTGGGCCCAGACATGTTCGCCGCCACCGAAGCGCGCGGGGCGCGCCTGCGGCCGGAGTTCAACGAGGTGCAGCGCCTCGCCATGGGCACGTGGCACGCGCGCAAGCGCGCGGCCCCGGCCGACGGCTCGGATGGCGCGCGCTCTCGATGGGCCACCCTGACCGCGGCGGAGCAGGATGTCGCGGTGCTGGCGGCGGCCGGATGGACGAACTCGGCGATCGCCGCGCGGCGCGGTAAGTCGCGCCGCACCGTCGACACCCAGGTGGCCGCGATCCTGCAGAAGCTACAGATCACCGCGCGCGGCGACATCGCGAAATTCGTTCCGGAAGAGGGCGATTTCAGCTGAACGCGCGCAAACACAGCACGTAGTACCGAGTGTCGTCGGAGTTGACGTAGGCATCGTTGTAGTCCGGGTACTCCCGGCACAGGAAGGTGTTGTTGGTGCCCTCGAGGCGCGCGAGCACCTTCGCCTGGGCGGCCGGGTCGGAGCAGTCCATCGTCACGAGTTCGACTCGGGGCGAGTCGATGCTCTTCCCGTCCCGGGTGCCGACGCAGTCGCCCGCCGACACCTCGCCGGAGCCCCCGGTCTTGCCGAGGGCAACTCCCGCCACCACGCTCACGACGAGCACGACGGGAACCAGCAGGCCGAGCGCGGCGGGCCGCCGCAGCAGCGGTTTGCCCGGGTCTCGCGGGGGCCGCACACCGCCGGGCGCCGGTGGCGCCAAGGCGGCTACCTGCGCGCGGGCGGGCAGGTTGAGCAGCATGGTGGCCGGGTTGACGACGAATGACAGGATGCCCCACCAGCCGAACAGGGCGCTGTCGGCGGTCATTTCCCGGTAGGTGGCCAGCCCGCAGTCGCGGCAGAAGGGGCCGGGTGTCCGGCGGAACTGCATCAGGATCACCATGCCCCGATGTCCCCGGAAGTCCACCCGCGCCGCGGGACTCGCGCCACAGACGGCGCACTGGATGCCGTCGGCCCCGGGGGCGCTCGGCGCCGCCGCGGGACGCGTCTGCTCGAGCTGCGACTGCCCTTGGGCAACAGGGTAATTCGGCTGCTCGGCGGGCGCGCCGGAAGCCTCGGCGGGACGCTTGAACCACTGCCGGGCCGAGCCGCTGTACAGCAGCACGATGATCGCGATCACCGCGATCAGGCCGAAGGGGCCCGGGGACATTCGCACGATGGTGTAGCCGGATTCGGTGTCGGCGTTCCCGCTGCTGCTGTTGAAGGCCACGGAGCCGAACGCGACGAATCCCTCGAGAACGGCGAATACGGTGGCGGTGGTGCGCACCCCGCCCCGGCCCCGGGTGAAGTAGCGGGCGGTGATCGCGAGGGCCCAGAAGAACACGTATCCCCGGGCGTTCCCGCCTGCCGCGTGCGGGTTCCCCATTGCGATCAGCACGACGGTGCCGACGCCGCCGATGGCGGCCATCACGAAGACGATCACCCGCGCCGCCCGGACGGTGCCGGGCAACTGCCGGGACGAAGGCGTACCGACCTGGCCCGCGGGTCGCGATGTCTGGTTCATGTCTGTCGCCTCCCGGGGACGGTTCCGCCGGTATCGGTTCCCGGCCTCGTAGCTGTCGACGTTCGGCGACCGCGAATGGTTGGGGCCCTTCGCCGCCGCGATGGCGGTGATGCGGACCGCATGCTGATGCGAAACCGGCTACCTAGGTAACCAACCTGAGATCGTCGAGTCGCGCGAACGACACTGGGACCGCAGAGAGGTGTGAGCCGTGATGTGCCACTTGCCGTTCGAGCACGCCGGTGATCGACCGGCGCAGCGGGCTCCGGCTCGCGGGCGCCCGACAACACCCGGCGTTCCGTCGTTCGACGAGTTGCTGGTCGCGGTCGTGGGGTCAACGTGGGACACCCTGCTGGCGTCGGTGACACGGCAGGTCGGCAGCCGGATCGACGCCGAGGACATCGTGCAGACCGCGCTCCTGCGGGTGTACCGGACCAAGCCGGACATCACCGAGGCGGACAAGCTGCGCGCCTACCTGTGGGCGGCGGTCGCGAACCTGGTGCGCGACTCGTGGCGGCGGTCGGCCGATACACGTAGGCAACACGAATCCTATGGGGTCGAGCGGGTCGCATCGCTCGCCGACCGCACGGAGCCGAACATCGACGACATGATCGCCCTGCGTCACACCGTCCTCGCCGCCCTGGGCACGCTGCCGCCGCGCGAACGAGAAGCCGTGGTGCTGCGGGCATTCGAAGGCAATACCTATGCCGAGACCGCCCGGATCATGGGGGTGACCACAGGCACGGTGAAGGGGTATGTGCACGATGCGCTGGCGCGAGTCCGGGCGCGGCTCGCCGCGGCCTGATCCGTGGTCTCGCATCGCCGGCCTCACCCGTGGCAGGGCGGCGTCGAATCGGCGCCGATCGGCAACTGTGCGAGCTCGGCATCGCTGTAGCCGCGGTCGTTGATCGCGCAGAGACGGTCGAACATGCCCGCCTGGTCGAGGTCGATGCGCAGCGTGCCGTTGCCGTACAGCACGTACAGGGAGTCTTTCAGCACGGTGACGTCGTACGACTGGTTCGGCAGCTTCAAGGTCGCGATCCGGCCGCGAGCGGGATCCCAGATCTCGATATCGTCCGGAGATCCCGGCTCCCGCGAGACCCACAGACCGCCTGCGGTCACCTTGATGATGTCGATCGGGTCCGGCATCGGCTGCGCCGGTCGGCTGATCGTTCCGGTCTCGGCGTTCCACATCTCGGTGGCGCCCTTGCGTGCGAGATAGACGACGGGACGAGAAGAGTGGAAGAACATTCCCCGTATCTGTGAGACCTGCTCGTGGTCGAGTGTCCGGACGCGCCTGCGCTCGTTCAGATTCCACACCGTGAGGCCATGGCGCGAACCGATCAGGACCTCGCCCGGAACGCCCAGTTCGGCGATTCCGCCGTCGTTGGTCAACCGCTCGAGTTCCGCCAGGTCACGCCACAGCGGCAACGGATCGGCCAGTTGCCGCCCGTCCGTGACGCGCCAGCGCGTCAGCATGCCGCCGTACACGGCGGCCACCTCGTCGTTGCCGAGAAACGTTGCCGCCCCGCGCCATCCGGTCGGGTCGACGATCTCCGGCGGGGTCGGCAACGCCATCCGGTGCACTACCGCCAGCGTTGCGGCCGAGTAGACCACCAGTTCCGGGCGGCCGCCGATGGCGATGAGATAGCGCCCGTCCGGTGTGAATTTCAGCATCGGGCGATCCCCGAAGCCGCCCCCGTTCGGCGCCGGGCCCAGCTCGAGGCGCGCGATACGGCGCTGCCCGGCGCCGACCCGGACGACCTCCAAACGTCCCGCCCGCGTGGCGGTGTCGACGCTGTAGGCGGCCACGGTCTCGGCATCGCTCGACCACGCGGTGACCGCCGGTTCGTCGTCGAGCAGTCTGGTGTCCACCACCGGGGCGGCCGGGGCGTATCGAACGAGACCGCCGCCGGTGAGCATGCCCAGGGCCGGTCCACGATCGGTCTCGGTGACGATGAGCCCGCCGTAACCGACATTGCGCGCCAGGCCGATTCGATAGGTGGCGCCCGTGGCCAGGCTCGACACCAGCCCGCTGTGGGCGGTGTCGCTCTCGCGGCCGTCGGCGGAGAACAGGTACCGGTCGGCCATATCCGTCGTCGGGCTTTCACAAGCCTTGCGGCCCATCCGATATCGGAACCGCTCCGCACCGGATTCCGGATCGATGACGGCCAGGTCGGCCATCGACTGCTCCGGCGGTGACGGCTGGCACTGCAGGATGGCGTTCCGGGTCGCCGTACCGTCCGGCAGGACTGCGACGACGTTTCCGGTCCGGATATCGCGCACCACATTGTGGAACCGGGTGCCGTCGAATTCGGTGACCCAGAGCTGAGTTCCGTCGGCGCGGAAGCTCGCCGGATATTGATCGAAGGGAACAGCGGGCAGGGTGCCCACACGGGCCGGTTTCGGTCCCGAAGTGTCGTAGATTTCTACGATGTCCGGGGGCGACGGTTTCAAACCGTTCCTGCCGGGATCCCACGAGAGCGCCAGCAATCCGCCGTCCTCGGAGAATCTTCCGGTCACCGCGCCCTCCGACGCCTGCCGCACGGCGCCCTCGCGGACGGTCACCGGCCCGCTCCGGTCGCGGACGTCCCAGACCGACACCGCGCCGTTCTTCGTGAACAGCGCGATCTTCCGGCCGTCTGGAGACAGATCCAGACCGACGGCGGGTTCGGGCATCGGGATCCGCCACACCGCCGGTCGCGGCTCCCGCAGCCCGCTCACCACCCCGGCGAGGCCGTCCGCCCCGACCGCGGCGATAACCGAACCATCATCGCTCGCAACGCCTTTGCCTTCACCGGTCGGCATGCCCGCGGTGAAGTCGGCCATCGAACCCAGCCCCGCCTGATGGAACAGCAGGGCGGCGTTCACCTCCGGATCGTCCGGGGCATGCCGCTGCGCGGCCTGCGCGAACTGCAGAGCCGTCATCGGCTGGGTATCGGCCAGCCGGATCGATTCCTTGGCGAGGCTGATCCCCGCCGCCAGCCGCAGTTGCGCCGCGCGCTGCTGACTGCTCCGGTAAGCGACGACGGCGGTGGACGCGGCGAGCACCACCAGCACCGTGAGAACGGCGGCGACGGCCCGCCAGCGTCGAATCTCCCTGCGGCGCACCCGCCGGCTCGCATCGATGTAGCGGCGATGCGGATACGGAATGTCCGCCGCCCGGGTGGCCAGCCAGTCCTCCGCCGCCGTCAGCGCGCCGCCGCGCAGGAGCGTCCCGTTATCGCGCTGCGCCGCTTCCCAACTCCGCCGGTCGTGGTCGAGAGTGTGCAGCCACGAACGGAATTCACGATCGTGTTCCAGCCGATCGCGCAGTCTCGGCCAATTGTCGATCAGCGCCTGATGGGCCAGTTCCACCAGTTCGGTCCCGTCCGGCCGGCGGCCGATCACGACCAGCCGATCGCCCGCGAGATACCCCGCGACGCCGCGTGCCTCCGGGACATCCGCCAGCGACACCGCCGAGCGGACGAAACCGGCGCCGGCGGTGCCGGGCACCGCGAGCATCAGCAGCAACCGCCACGCGGCGGCCGCCGAGACCGGGTCGGCGAACTGTGCGAGCGCGCGCTCGGCACGCTCGGCGATCGCCGCGCCGACCCCGCCGGAGCGGTGGTAGTCGGCCAGCGTCAGCCGCCCGCCCCGGCGCTGGTCCCACAGCTGCGTGAGCATCGACTCCAGCAGTGGCAGCCCGCCCGGTTCGTGCGCCGTATCGTCGACGAGCCGCTCGACGAGATCGTCGTCCACCACGACGCCGGGAGAATGCGTTGCCGGGCCGCGGATCACCTGGCGCAATTGTTCGCGGCCCATCGGGGCCAGCGAGACGGTCGCGCCGTCGAGCGGGCCCGTCAGCTCGTCGTCGACGAGGTCGCCGATCGCCTCCCAGCGCAGCGTGGACACCACCCGAATTCGCGGCTCCGCCCCGACGAGCGCGAGGATCCAGCGCAGCGTGGCCCGCGCCCGGACCGGATCCGTCGCAACCAGTTCCTCGAACTGGTCGAGGAAGATCAGCAGGCCCGCGCCCGAGAGGCGTTCGGCCAGCCGCGCCGCGCAGTGGACCGGGTCGAGATGCGGCGCCGCCTGGGCCAGCTCCGCGACGAAGGCCGACAGTTCCGGCGGGTCCCCGCGGCCGCCGGGCCGCGCCACCGGTACGCCGCCCACGAGTCGCACCGTCGCCACGGCCAGGCCGCGGCGCCGCATTCGCGGCAGTACGCCCGCACCCACCAGCGACGACTTCCCGGTCCCCGACCGACCGACGACCGCCACGAACGACCGCCGCTCCACCATGGCGAGCAGTCGATCGATATCGTTGTCGCGGCCGTAGAACAGGTGTGCGTCGTTCTCCTCGAATCGTTCCAGGCCGCGGTAGGGGTTCGGCAGCGCCGCGGGGTCGAGCCCGAGCACCTCGTCGATGGGGATCATGAACGCGGTGCGGGTGTATCGTCGCGCATCCGCGGTGACGGCCATGCCGACCACCGAGCCCGAACTCACATCCCACACCGGGGCCCCGCTGAAACCCGGGGTGATCGGCTGCCCGCCCGCGGCCGCCTGCAACTGCAGCCAGCCGACGCCCTGTGGTGCGCGGAACTCACCGGCGACCCACACGCCGCGGTCGATCTCGACCGGAAATCCCAGCATCCGGAACTCGCGCCCCCACGGCTGGGTCGTCATCCAGAACGGCGGGGCGGCAAGGGGTCCGGGCGATCCCTCGACGATGTCGAGCACCGCGACATCGCCGCGGCCGTCGGGCGAGATCGGCGCCCAGCGGCGCACTCGTGCCGCGGCCCTGCCGCCCCCGACGTGCAGCGGGAAGTCGATCGTGACGGGCAGCCGCGGCGCCCGCGGATCTTCCGGGTCCGTGTCGAGCGCCTCGGCGACCACATGGGCGCAGGTCGCGATCGAATGGGGTCCGATCACGAAGCCGCCTCCGACCACGGTCCCGGCACCGGAGATAATTCGCACCGAGGCCGAATCGGGTTGCAGGCCGCCGGGTTCCCCCGCCACTCCCATCGGAGAACTCCTCACCACCGCCGCCCGCTGCCCTGTTCGGCCGCGCGACGTCGCCAGATATTAACCGATCTACCGCGCGTCGAGTACTTCGTGGAGGATCCGGGCGAAGGCCTCCGGCTGGCCCGGGTACCCGGACTCGGGACCGGAGAAGCCGCCGTGGTGGCTGGGGAACAGAACCAGCTGCCGACCGAGTCGGTCGGCGATGGCGGCGCTGGTGCGGTGGGTGACCGTATCTGTCGATTCCTCGCCGTAGCCCAGGACGATCCGGGTCGACGCCGCGGTGAGAGCGGCGATGTCGGGCCGGTAGGCGAGGACGGGCCGGGACCGCTCCGACAGCAGCGGGTGGTCGCGCACGCCGTCGTCCTCGGTCGGCAGGCCGAACATCGCGGGGTCCGCGGCGGGCGCGGCGAAATAGTCATCGGTGAACTCGCCCTGCCAGGATGTCATCGCGATGAAGGTCGCCATTCCCGCGCCGAAGCCCTTCGCCGCGTAGGCGCCGCGATACCCGTCGGCCGCACGCTCGGCCGCCGCGGCGTCGGGGAGCGCGGACAGCAGCGGCGGTTCGTGCGCCACCAGCGTGACGACATCGTCGGGGTGGGCGGTCACGAGCGCCAGCGCGACGATGGCCCCGCCGCTGCTGGCGAAGATCTCGACCGGGCCGCAGTCGAGGGCCTGGATGACGGCGTGCACGTCGGCGGCGTGGACCGCCGGGACGTTGTCGACCCGGCCGTCGGTGCGGATGCTGCGACCGAGTCCGCGCGGGTCGTAGGTGACGACCGTGCGATCGGGGAAATGCGAGGCGAGCGTGGTGAAGCCGTTCGCCTCCATCGGGAGGCCGATCATCAGCAGCGGCGGCCGCCCGTCAGCGGTCGGCAGCGGCCCGTCGACATCGTAGGTGAGTGTTGCGCCGGAGGTTTCCAGTTTGTTGGTGATCATGCCGGTATTGACGTGCCCGGCGGCGCAAACTCATCGGTGGTGCCCGGTGCTGTCGCGAATCGTCACTCGTTACTTGCCGCAGTCAGGGCGCGTATCGAAACTGCACTGGCTGCCGGTGCTCGTCCCGATCAGTCCGGTCACGAACTGATGCAGCAGATTCTGCGGGCTGCGCGTCGAGACAGCACTCGGCTCGGCGTGGCCGTCGGGCGCCGCCGCGGCGGCCGCACCGGCGGCGGTCAGCAACGCCGTGGTCGCTACCGCGGCCGCCGCGGCGATACGGACCGAAATGCGTTGTGTCGAAGGCATTGTTCTCCATTTCCACTGCTGTCGATGTGCACTGCTGTCGATGGCCGGTGGGTATGCCGACCGGTAGCCAGCATGGCTACCTACGTACCGAGTCGTCATCGGTATCGCCCGGAGCCAGGGCGCCCGAGCTATTTCCCAGCGAGCCCGAGCGCGGTGCGCGCCACCGTGGTCGCCCGGTCCTTGGCTTCGCCGTAGGCCAGTCCCCGGCCGGTCCAGGTGATCTCGACGGTCACATCACCGGCCAGCACCGCCGCCGTGGCGCCGGGGTTGCTGTACAGCTTCGCCTGTGCGACGGCCGCCTGCTCGCCGAGGCCGGGCATATGCTCCGGTACCGCACCGTATTTCGGGTCCGACATCGTCGTGATCGCTGCCTCATAGCGTCGGCGGGCGTTGTCGGCGGCCTGAAATCCGGCACCGCTGTAACTGGCATGCGTCCGCACAGCGACGGAGACGAATCTGGCGCCGGTGGACCAGGTGCAGGACTGCTCGACCGGCGTTTCGGTCGGCGGGGTGATCGGGTTCATGGGTCCGAGCAGTTCGCGGTCCGGCATCCGAGTGGCCAGGGTGCGGCACAGGCCGCTGAGGTCTTCGGTCGCCGGAGCCGCCGCCCGGCCGGGCATCGGCCTATCGACGTAAGCGCCCAGCGCCCGCTGGATTTCGGCGAGGTCCGGCTCGGTGTGCAGGTTGGATCCGGCGGGCAGCAGCACCAGGTACGGGCACCCGTCGGTCCGGCTGGAGCCGCGCAGCGACACGCTGCCCACCTTGGCGCCGGTGCGCGCCTCGTACACGCTGGCGTCGTAGAGTCCGCGGTGCAGCGGGATGTCACGGTTCTGGAAGACGCACTGCCCCAACCGTTCTCCCTCGCGCGCCACCCCCAGGCAGACGATCAGCTGGTATCGCTCGGCGTCGACTCCCATCCACTGCCGAGCGCGGTTCAAGTCCCACCCCGAGCTGTCGGCCGGGTTCACGTTTCCCATCTCGTCGGTGCGGAATACCACGACCGGGTGCGGACCGGCGCCCGCATAGGGATCGGCCCGCGTGAAGTACGTGCGTTGTTCGGCGCAGCCGTCGGAGAGGTCGCCGCTGTCCTGCAGCGCGACGTCCGAGGCGATCGGAGTAGGCTCCGCGCCTATCCTGCCGAGCACTCCGCTGTGGGCGACCAGCCCGATCGCCACCACCACCAGGGCCGCGGGTATGAGGAATCCGAGCGCGGCGGGCCTGCGGGACAGCGGCTTTCCCGGCCGCATCGGCCGACCCGGCATGCCCGCGATCGGCGGCGGGAGCCTGCTGATGTCCCGATAGGTCAGCAGGTTGAACAGCATCGTCAAGGCGTTGATGAACACCGAGAGCGGACTCCACCAGCCCCGCCACACGTTCTCCAGCGTCATCCGCCGGTAGGTGGCGAGCCCGCACTCGCGGCAGAAGGGTCCGGTCTCGCGCCGAAAGGTCATCCACAGCAGCAGTCCGCGGTGACCGTAGATGGTCGCCGGAGCGGCGGGCGTCCCACCGCAGTGCGCGCAATACCAGAGTCGTTGCGGCGCGGGAACAATGGGGGCCCGGGCGGGGGTCGACCGCGGGCCCGCCCGGCGCGGTGCACCCGCCCCGGCCGCGAACTGCCGCAGCGCGGATTCGATACCGCCCAGCGGCAGACCCAGGACGTCGGATTGCAGCAGGCTCAGCAGTTCGGCGCGCGCCAGGCCGTCGAGAGCCCGTGCGGCCGCGCAGTTTTCATCCGCGACCAGGGCCAGCGCCAATACCCCGGCGGGCAGTGGCCACAGGTCGTAGCGGTGCGCCAGCCGCCCGGCGATATCGAGCGCCGTCGCGCAGCTGTCGGTCAGCCGCACCCCCTCCCAGCTCGCGGAGCTTCCGTTCGCCGTGTCCAGCACAGTCTTCCCGGCAATGCCATCGGGATCACCGCAGTGCAGCCATACCCGATCCCACGCCCCGGCCACATCAGCCCGCATCAACGCCACAAGCAGATCGCGAGTATCGACAGGACGCGGCGAGACCCGGGACCCCGCGGTACGCAACGCCACCGTCACGGACTCGTGTAGCTCGCCGCCGATCGATAAGCGCTTTTCCATCGACACTCACCCCTCGAAACCGGCTTACAGAGCAGCTGTCCGACAGTCGCGCGCGCCGGTCACAGCAGAGAAGACCGTCGGTGGGCGCAAAAGGTTGGGTCCCTCGGCTCAGGGGGCGGAGGGCGGTGGCGCGGGTGGGTCGGGTCTCAACCGAGCCGCGTCCGCCGCCGCGGCGCCGAGGAATATCCCACGTTGCGGTCCCGGCTCCAAGACCTCCATGGCCCCGCCGAGGAGCAGCTGGCAATTCCGGCACGACGGGTACGGCTGCCCAGTCGGGGTGCGGACGGTGCTGTAGACGAGGTCGCTCATGTCCGGAGGCCCGAGGTGTCTGTGTATCGACAATGATTCCGGCAGTGACGCATCCAGCAGCGCCTTGTTCGCGGCGTGCACCTCCGCGCAGTTCGCGGCGGGCCACTCCTCCAGGCTCTCGGCGGGCATTCGCGCCCCGAACAGCGGGTGGAGAGGTTTCGGCGCCCCCAATCTGATCTTCACGTGCGGCGGGTCACCGACAGCGTGCGTGTTGTTCACGCCGAAGAAGACCTCGCCGGTGCGGCGGTTGTACACCGCGGACGAGGCGGCAGGCGGCAGCAGGCCCAGTTCCTCGCTCTCCCGAAGCACTTCGTCGGCGTGTGTCCGCGCCAGACTCATCAGATCCGGTGACCGATCGAGCGCAACCCCCGCATTGTCCGGCCCCGTGACGATGAACCGTGTCTCTCGACCGGCGCCCGCCCGGGCCTCGGACGGGCCCGGCTCCGGCCGACTTCGGAATATCACCCAGATCGTCGGGTCCGTCAGCACGGTTTCCGCCGAGAAGACGGCGCTGCGTTCCAGATGTTCGCGTAGCGCCCGGCTGTTGACGGCGATTCGGATCGGTTTGCGGGCACCCAATGCCGTCAATCGCTCCGCGAGCAGTCCCACGGTGTCCCGGTCCGCCGTCGAGTGGAACGGGTTGTAGAAGTAGAAGGCGCTGCCGGCGGACAGATCGGCTTCGAGCGCATGCTGATGGACGAAGTGCACGTGCGGCAGGGCCAGTGCCCGGGCACGGGCCGCGGCGTAGGCGGCGTAGGCGGGCTCGATCTCCAGTCCGATCACTCGTCCGACCGGCGTGAACGCGCCGAAGAACGTTCCGGCCGTACCGAGACCCGAGCCGATGTCGTACAGGGTGTCCTCGGCCGTCAGCCGCAACGCCCGCGCCACGGGAGTCAGGTACATCAGTCGAGACGGTTCCGGCTGGTTGATGCCCGCCGCCGCGGCAGGCATCGACGACGGCAGGTCGAACGGCTCGGCTGGCCGATCCGACGCCGGCGCACCGTGATATCGGTAGGGCGGCATGCCGAGGACATGCGCGAGATGGCTGTCGGCCTCCGGTCCGTAACCGAGATCGGCGAGTTCCATCAGTTCGCGGCCCCACGCCACGCGCGCAGCATGATCACCCCGGACGAACAGGCGCTCCCGCATCTCGAGATAGACGGCTTCGACGTGCTCACGAGACCGCAGCTCCCGCTCGACAGGAGACAAACCGCTCCAGGGAGTGGACAGTCGCTTCTCCCCGGTGTCTGATCGAGGTGGAGATTCCTGCACCGTCTCCGCCGTCCAGCGCGCGGTGCGATCGCCGCCGACCTCCGACCACCCGAACGGATCCGCGGCGAGATCGGCGGGAATACCCGGCCGCGACGAGTCGCCCGGCTCGGGTACAGCCTCTTCCTCGGTCGTTGTCCGACGGCGTTCGATATCGGCGATCAGGTCGCGGGCCATCGTGTCGAGTTCGCCGAATCGGTGGTCGTCCGATACCTTTTCGAGTTCGGCGATGAGTTGGCCGATCTTCTTGTACTGCTTGTCCAGGTCTGCGGCCCGGGTGATCAGGCGTCGGCGGTGATCGATATCTGCCAGAGCTTTCGCGAACCCGGCGGATCGTATGACCAGGTCGGCGGGCACGTCGGGCCCGAGTGCCATTACCCGGTTGCGTAGTTCGCGAGCCTCGCCAGCGAGGCCGCCGCGTTGCAGCCACGGCGGGTCCCCCGGGCGGCCCACCCCCAACTCCTGCGTGGACCGCCGGATGGCCGCCTCGACCCAATCCTGGATCTGCGAGGTCACCGCAATTTGCTGTGCGAGCCAGGCACCGGCGTCCATGGCTCGGCGCAGCACTTCGTCCCGCCGCGCGACCAGGTTTCCGGCCGGTTCGGAGGGGAGCCGGGGGTCCGTCGCAGCCACGGCATCGAGCACGGCATCGAGAGGGGCGCCATTGCCCGCCGACAGGCATACTCTCATCTGGTAAGCGACCGATTCGCGGTAGGAAGCGGGCGTGATCTCGTAGGTGTCCTCGAATTCCCGCACCCAGGACGTGAGTAGGCGGTCCAATTCACGTTCGGCCGCACCGACGACTGTGTCGGTGGGATCGGTATCCAGCAATTCGTTGGCGTACTGCCACAACATTCCCGCCGCGCGGGCCGAGAGCACCCGCGTCCACACCGGGTGACTCGGCTGCTCCGGCTCAGCGCGCCAATGCTCCACGTGCCAGCGAGCGAGGCCTATGAACATGCGAGCGGCCCGGTATTTGTAGGAGGCCGGAGTCACCGGCAGTTTCGCGGCGACATCTTCGAGAATCGCGAATCGCCGCTCGGCGATATCGGCTGCCTCAGCCAGCGAAAGTTCAGAAAACTCGCCCTCCCGCCACATCGGCGCCTCGATAACGATGACGGTCGGGCGCGAGATACCCTGCCGCTCCGCATAATCGGCGATCCTGTGCCAAACGTACCCCTCCGGGATCTCGAGCAGGCCCCGGACCACCTCGCGAGCCCCCGGCATGTCGTAGATCGGATCGCCGTCGGACAATCCCGACAGCCGACTCGCGGCCGCCACCGCCTCCGCCAGGCCGGGGATCTCGCGCGTGGCTGCCACCCAGGGAGCACCGATATCAAGGTTGTGCAGCGAGAACAACATTTCGGGCCGGTGTTCCCGAATTATCGCCTCGAGCGCACGCGTTTCGGGCATATCCGTTGGCGAACCGAAATTACGTTCCGGCTGATCTTCACCGAGTTGGCGAGCGAGGGTGCGGTTGGCCCATTCGTAAGGCAGCGGGGAATACCCCGCGAAGCCTTCAGCCCGCATCCCGCCGTCAGGGTCGAGGCCGAGCAGGAGCACCCGCTTCCGGGTACGCGCCCCAGGCTCGCTGACGGAGTAGTCCATCAGGCCCTCGATCGTGCCGGACGACCAGAATTCGTTGGAATGGACCAGGCCGTAGTACAGATGCGGCGCCGCTTCGCGATTGTCGTCATCGGCGTGCACGACGAACTGTTCCATCGGTACACCGCCACGGCTCAGCATCGGACTGCCGTCCTCGTCCAGGACCGGCCGCAATTCACACACGTCCGGATGTGCCGCGGCCAGCTCCCGAGCACGGTCCACCAATTCGTGATACCTGCGGGGGCGGCCGGGCAGCCGATCCAGTACCCGGGTGATATCGGGGAACATGGCGGCGTCGGCCTCGGGCGGGGCCCGGCCCGGCGGACGCTCGCCCATCGGCGAGCGCGGAAACTCCAACCCCGGCAGGCCCGCGGGCTCTTCTCCCGGGCGCAGTGGGTTCTCCGGTTCCCCGTTCGCCTTGAAGGCCAGGCCGTGGAATGTGGCTCCCGCGCCTGCGGTCTCGAAAAGGTGGGCGACCCACGCGGCCACGGCGATATCCCCCCGCACGGTTCGTTTGCCCATCACCACCTTGCCGTCGTCGAGCCGCGCAACCTGTTCCTCGGCAACGACCACATCACCGACCATCTTCACCGTAAACGCGTGCGCACCAACGGTTCCCGAATCCTCCGGGTCGAAACTTCCGTACTCCACCGCACCGATGACCGTGCCCCTGGTCCGGCGAACATGCGCGACAATCGCCTCCGGAGACTTGAAGGCACGCCAGTTCGCACCCGCCCACTTCGCGGCATCCCTGCCGTCCACGCCCCCCAGCCGCTCTATGTCGGCCATGTGGTCGTCCGGAACAGCGATCTGCGGCCGGGGTCCCGGGCCCTCGGCCGCCCACTCGGCCGCCGCCACAAAACACGTCTTCGGAGCCCCCGTCGTCAACACGTGGTGCGTGTCGGCCGCCGCGTCCTCGTTCACCGCCGCTCCGATCTCAGCGACCAGCCCCAGCGCGGACTCGGCCGTGAGGTCCGGGAAGTGCTGTGCCAGCACGTCGTTCACCCGCGAACCACTGCCCGCGGCCAGCCGCCAGCGTCCTTCGTGCAGTTCGAGCGCGAGTTGCACATCCATCGCGCCCAGCGTCACCTTCGGGTTCTCGACACGACTTCCCGGCTCCCGGGATCGCCGCACACGCTCGAGCGGCGGAATCCGCCGGGTCTGTAGCCGGTGCAGCACACGGGCCGGGTGGTACTGCCCGACCTCGACTCCGGAGCGCACCAACCGGGACCCCAGCCACAGCAGGTAGGCAGGGTCGACCAGCGTCTCGCGAGTTCCGGCGCCGACTTCGCTGCTGCGAAACGCCTGCGGCCCGAGTTGTTCCAGCCAGGAACGGAATCCGAGATCGATCGCTCCGGCCGCCCGGTAGGCCAGATAATGGTCCAACAGATGCATCAGGATATCGGTATGGCTGTGCGCGCGGTTCGGACCTTCCGCCTCGAAGGCACCGATGATCTTCGCTTCGACCTGATCACCGTTCCGGGTCACCCGCAGATAGCGCTTGCGCATATCGTCGCGCCACAGGGCGCCCGCGAACTTCGAATCCGTCACAGCCAGCTCCGACAGACTCCGCATGTGCCCACCCGCCGGGGCAGCGACAATCAGCAGGCCGCCCTCCGCATCCGGCAGGTATCCGACGCTTTCGGTCGGCTGCCGCCCGGCGACGCCACCCTCCAGTTCTGCCGCGACGACTCGTCCGGCGAGAAAACCGTCACGCGCTCGGGCCGCGCGCGACATATCGGCGGCCAACGAAGCATGCTGTTCGGCCAGCTCCGCGAACTCGCGCAGATCGGATTCACGCCGCAGGATATCCGCTCGGCGGGCAGCCGGACCACCTTCCAGCGGTAGCGATTCCAGGTCGATCGGATCGATCCCCAATTCGTCGGCCAAGGCCTCGCGATCGAATATCACCGACTGCCACAGCACAGCCGCCAACCGCTCGGAGTAACCCGAATCGTCGCCGAGGTCCGGCATTTCGGGGTGGTCGGCGGCGAGGCGGTCGACCACGGCCGCATTCGTCTCCGACCATGTCCGCAACCGCTTTGCGGTCTCGGCCGCCGCACGTTCCAGTTCTTCGTATCGCTCGACATCGTCGCGCGACAGCGGAATCTCGACTACGCGCGAAACCTCCTCAGCATCATCGGAATCGGCCGCGCGCAGCTGCTGTCTCACCTGCCACGCCAGCCGGGTGAGGCTCGAATCCCGCAGATCCGCGGGGAGCCCGGCGGAGTCGGCCAGCGCACCCGGATCCACTCGCCACTCGTCGCCGTCGCGCCGGATATCGACAACGACGTCCCGACCGTGCACAGCGACGGACAGCTGCCAGAGATCGCGCGGTACAACGGAACTGCGTAACCCGGCAGGCGTCGCCGTCACCGCCCCCGTCCCTCCGGCATCGACCACCCGGCCGATTCGCCGCAGCAACCGGCTCGGGTCGAAGTCGGTCATCCCTCGAGACCACCGGCTCAGCACATCGCCCGCGTGACCACGGCCGGGCGGCGGCGCAACCCGCCAACCATCGCCGTCGTCTCTGAGTTCGACTGTCGCGTCGATACCTCCGAGGTCGATCGTCGCTCGCAGCACGAGTCCGGTGCCCGAACGATGATCGTCGGCGTCGGGGTCCGGCAGCGCGAACTGCCGGGTGAAGGCACGGACCAACACCGCGGTCGGGTGCGGAAGATCGGGATCCACTGCGGATTTCGCCTCGGCCACCGCCAAGCCGAACGTAGACAACGTGCTGTCCTGCTTCAGCCGGCCTCGCACGGCTTCGGATCGCCCCGAGCGTTTGCGCTTCGGGCTGTCGAAGGCATGATCGCCCAAACCCGCGAGCCAGTCACCGAACCCGGTCTCGATCAGGCCCAGTTGGCGGAAGCGTAGGTATTCGTCGAGAAGGATCCCCTCTATCTCCGCGACCTTGGGTTCGCGATAGGGACCCTCGGCTCGAGCGGCCGATATTTCTGTTTCCTCGACCTTCGGACCGTCAATGCCCAGCGAAATTTCGAGATACTGCTTGTCGAACCTCGCGCGCCACAGGGCTCCGGCGTACCTCGGGTCGGTCACGGTCGCGTCGAGCAGCGCCCTGCGGTGGCGGCCCAGCGGAGCGACGATCAGCAGTCTCCCGCGGTCCATTCCCGGAAGGAAGGCGACCTGGTCGGAGAGTCGTTCGCCTGGCAGAGCCGCGTCGAACGACTTCTCCAGCTGCGAGTCTATCGCGGCCCTGGCGACGTCCAGTATCGCTTGGTCGGGCCCGTCGACGTCGACTGCCCCCGGACGGCTCGGCTGCGACGTCGTGGTCGTACTGCCCGCCGTAATCGAAGCCGTTGTCGCCGTGGTTATTTCGGGATCCCCGCGGTCGAGCTGTTCCGGTGCCGCATGCCGATCGGCGGGACGGACCTCCTGAACGTAGACCTGACCGCTCTCATCGATCATGATTTTCCGATAGCGGAAAAGAACAGCCCGGCCGGTGAATTCGTCACGAACCTCGGGGTCCACCGCGGCCAGTGGGTCGGCCAGAACGGTCACCGGACCGGCGACAAAGATCTCGGGCGGCGCGTTTTCCCTTTCCACCACCGCCACGCCCGGTCCCAGCGAGCGGCCGCCGCGCCCGTCGACAACCTCGCGCTCGATCAGCTCACGGCCGATATCTCGCGCGGCCGCCGCCCGCTCCGCGCGCTCGTCGTCGAGCGCGTAACGGCACAATCTCGTGTAGGCCAGGGTGGTCGCCGCGACATCCACAATGTGGACCGCGTGCTGCCGATCCGCTTCGCTCCCATGTGGATTCTGCGAGTATCGGAAATCGTCGGACCAGCGCACCAAACGCCCGACAGCTGCTCGCAGCTGTTTCACGGGCATTCGGTCCGGATGCTCGACCCCGATCAGTTCCGCGCCCCGCACGGCCGCGCGGTGGGACCGCCTGCGCCGGTCCGCTGCCGCGGCGATCCGTCCGCCCCGGTCCTGCGCACCGGGGTGGTCTTCGGCCGCCAAGGCGCGCGCTTCACCTACCGGTATCCAACCGGTCCCCCTTCTGCTTTCCCACCGGAACGCCGATGCGTCCCGCGCGGCCTCGAACTTGCCAGACCGAGCGATGAACTCGCGATCCAGACGTTCGCACTCGTCGACGTAGTCGAACAGATGGCTGAGTCCGAGATAGCGCTGTGCACGGTCGCGCCATCGCTGCAGTTCGGCGTGTCGGACCCAGACCCAGGGTCCTTTCGAAGTCCGCCGCTGCTCGGATTCCCATGCCGCCTCGGCTCGCTGCACCCAGCCCCGGCGGAGCGGTGTGTCCGGCGGCAGGACATCGGTCCGCCGCAACTCCGATGTCAATATCGTTGCTAGTTCGGCGAATTCGCGTCGCAACCCGGGTATCGCGGAGCTGCGCTCCGCGGGGGCGGCACCACACAGTTCCGCCCATCGGTCACGCCGCCACCGCGCATCGGCGGCCGCGTCGATCAGGTCCAGCATCACGGCCACACTGTCGGTAGTCGGGACTGCTTGCCGCGCTGAGCCTTTCAGCGCTCGGGTCGACGCGGCGTCGGACAGCGCCTCGAGGTCCGCCAGGGCTGCCACGTGCTCGTCGTAGGCCGCGAAGAGGTCGGCGAGTTCGCCTGTCGGGTACGGGGAATTGGTACGCAGTCGCGCGATTCGCCTCATCGATTCCCCCGGAGGGCAGTGTGCGACATCGATGTCGAAGGATGCGGCGACCACTTGCAGCAGCAGCCGCTGGTACCTCTCGCGGCATTGTGCGTGTTCTACCTCCAAGTCAGCCATCCGACGCCACTGCGGGTTTCGGTCCGACTCGATCTCGAGCAGTTCCCGCCGGATCTGCTCGCCCCGCAGCCGGGCGGCCTCCATCCCGTCTTCGAGGAGGCGGCCCGCGACGGCGGCGAGCTGTCCGGTTTCGAGGTATCGGATCACGGTGTCGAGCACCCGACCGGTCGATGTCGCGCGTGGCACCGACGCCCCTAGCAGGCGCAGTTCGGGCAGCGGGTCGGTCCCGTCGGGGTGTGCCCCCTCGGCTTGCGGTATCGGTTCGGACAGCTCGAGCAGGGCGACGAGTTCGGCTTCGTGAGCGGAGCGTCGGCGATCCAGTTCCGCCCGGCGCGCCGGATCCTCCGAAAGATCGGCAGCCGACTCGGCGTCGAGAAGCAGGCCCCGCGCTATCCATTCGGGCAGCCGTTCGAGTCGAGCGAGCCCCGCATTCCCGGTCAGCTCACGCCAGGCAGCGCTGTCGACGAGTCGCAACCCCCGCTCGATACGGCCGACCACTTGCGCGACCCGCTCCGGCCCGCTCGCGAGGGACAGGATCAGCTCGGCCAGGCTCTGCTGCTCCGGCGCGTCGATGGTCAAGAGGCCTACGAGTTCTCTTGCGGCCGAGTCGAATTCCGTGACCTGCTCGGCAAGTTCCGGCGAGCCCGGCACCGCCAGCGACGGCTCCACGCCCCGCTCCGCGGCCAGCCGGGTCAGCTCTACCTCAGAACGTCGCAGCCAGGTTGTCGCGGCATCGTACAGTTCGGCCGAAGTCTCTTCTCCGAGTTCGCGCATCGCACCGATCGGGTGGCGCCAGCCGAGACGCCTTGCGGCCGTGGCGATCACGGACCGCTCGGCCGAGTCCGAACCCAGCACGCTCAGGCCACGGGCTCGCATTATCTCCGGAATCGCGTGGTCCGGGTTGTTCGCGCGGGCATCGGAGAGGTCGGTGTGCAGGGCCCGAACGGCGCGAGCGGCCAGCACGGCGGGATGCGACGGGCCCAGCCGGTCGGTCGCGGGCTCGAGAGCCGCATCGATCCGGCGCACCAGCGCGAGTGCCGTATCCACGTCACGGGTGCGGGTGAGATAGTAGCCGACCGCGGTGTTCAGCTGTCGCAGAAGGGATTCGGTGGCGAATACGTCGTCCGGCTCCGAATGCTCGCGGGCCGCCGACCTCGCGTCCGGCGTCAGGGCGCGCAGGGCCGCCACGAGAGCCGGAGAGAAATCGCTGCGCAGATGCGCCGCCAGATATTTGTCGACCTGCTGCGACCAGTTGGTGCCGTCCGGTAGCCGCCGCGAATCGAAGAACGGCGTGAAATCGTCGACGAGCCGGATCGCCGTCGGCAGCGTCTCGTCCCAGAGCGTATCGATATCCGAGTCGATCCGGATTCTCGACCACGCCTCCGTCGTTCGCCCCAGGTGGTCGGGAAAGGACCGCAGGAATTCGATGTAACCCGGGGTCGGCGCCGATGGCCGAACCCACCGTTCGGTGGGAAGCGTACCGATGAGATCTACGACAAGACTGGCCGCGACGGACAACTGCTCCAGCTCCGGCCGTTGCGCGACAACATCATCCACGAAGGACGCCAGGTCCGGCGGCGCCGGACGCGGCGTCGGCATGTCGCGGATGTCGTCGCGATAACAGCGGCACTGATCCCAGACGAGCGCATTCAACGCACGCCCGGTAGCGATAACCTCGCCCATGGGCGGCGGCTCTCCGCGCCGAAAGGCTGTCAATTGCTCGGTAGCCAGAGAGCAATACCTGTCCAATTCCGTGCCGGGCTCCAGGCCATCCAAACTCTCCGCCCACCTACGCAGCCGCTCTCCCTCCGCCGAGTCGACCTCGGCCACAGCGTCTTCCGGCCGGCCGTCGATAGTTTCCCGATGGCGCTCGAGATCGGCGAGGAAGGCGCTGGCCTTGGTGTCGAGTTCGCCCAGCTCGTGTTCGTCCGACACACGTTCGAGTTCTTGGATGAGCCCGCCGATCTCGCCCTGTTGCCGGTCCAGCTCGGCCGCTCGCGCGATCAGGCGACGGCGGTGATCGATATCGGCGAGGGCTTTGTCGAACCTGGCCAACCGTGCGACCAGATCAGCGGGCGCGGCAGATCCGAGTGCCGCTACTCGAGTGCGCAATTCGCGTGCCGTGCCCGCAAACTTGCCGCGCCGCAGCCACGGGGGGTCCTCCGGGCCGCCGATATCCATCTCCTGTGCGGCCCGCCTGATCGCCGCCTCGACCCAATCCCGGACTTCCGTCGTCACTGCCGCCTGCTGGGCGAGCCAGGCATCGGCGTCTCGAGCGCGGCGCAGCAGATCTTCGCGCCGGGCGACGAGGTGCCCGGCCAATTCGGGCGTGAGGGTCTGCGCGATATCGGCGTCGGAGTGCTCATTGGCGCCTGCCCCCAGACACACTCGCATCTGATAGCCCACAGAATCGCGGTAGGAACCGGGGGTGACCTGGTAGGTGTCCTCGAATTCAGGGACCCAGGACGTGAGGAGCCGATCCAATTCACGTTCGACCGAAAGGAGTCCGGTGTCGGCGGGATCGCCGTCGAGCAGCTCATTGACGTATCGCCACAACAACGCGGCCGTGCGGATCGGGAACAGGCGAGCCCATAAGGTGTCGATCCCCTTGTCAGGACGATCGCGCCAAGACTCCACGGCTCTGCGGGTGTCGTCGATGAACATGCGTACGGGCCGATAGACAGCGAAGGCGGGCGCCGCCGGTAGTTTCGCCACGACTTCGTCGATCGAGGCGAGGCGCCGCTCGGCGATGTCGGCCGCCTCGGAGGGCGAAATGTCCGGATACCCGCCCGCGCGCCACATCGGCGCCTCGACCACGACAACCGCTGCCTTGTCGATGCCGTGCTGTCGCGCATAGGCAGCGATCTTGTGCCAGAAGATGTGTTCCTTATACCGGAACAGCCCCGGGCCTAGCTGTTCGACCTCGCCCTCCGAGAGGGTATCCGTCAGTCCGTCTCCGAGATACGTCGTCACCAGGCGACTCGCGGCCGCCACCACCTCCGGCAAACCCGGCACGGCACGGGTGGTTCCCGTAAACGGCTGGCCGATATCCATGTTGTGCATGGAGAAACACATGGTGGGCCAGTGCTCCCGGATCAAGGCCGCGAGCGCAAGCCCTTCGGGCATTTTCAGGAACATGTATTCCGGCTGTTCTTCGGCCGGCTGCCGATACCAGGTGCGCTTGTGCCACCCGAACGGCAGCGGGTACAGCGAGGCATGGCCTTCGGCCAGCATCGCGCCGTCGGGATCGAGGCCGAGCAGAAATACCCGCCTCCGCGTGCGTGCCCCCGGCTCGTTGACGGCGTAATCCATCAGACCTTCGATGGTGCCGGACGACCAGAATTCGTTGGAATGAACCAAGCCGTAATAGAGATGCGGCGATCCGACCACCACGTCGGACGACCCGTCGTCGGGGTAGACCACGAACTGTTCCATCGGCACGCCGCCGCGGCTGAGTATCGGCCGACCATCCTCGCCCAGAACCGGTTTCAACTCACACACATCCGGATGCTCCGCCGCCAGCTCCCGAGCACGATCAACCAATTGGTAATAGGTCGGCGGACCCTCGCGCAGCCGATCCAACACCGGCGTGATATCCGGAAACGCCCCGCCCTCAGTGGGATCGGACAGCCCAGCGCCGCCGTTGTACTTCTCCCGCATTGCGTCCGCGTGCGACTGGGCATCTCGGTATGCGGCCAGCGGCGTATAACCCGGGTTGTCTACCAATCGGTCCGCCGTTTCCCAGAGCGTGTCCAGCAGCGGATAACCCGGGTCGGATTCCAACCGGTCGACGATTTTCCGGAGCTTCTCGGCATGATCCCGGCGCATGTCCGGGTTGCCGAGCCGCCACCCGTCCGGAGCCCGATACCCTCCGTCCGGATGAATGAAGTCGACGCTCTTGCGGAGTCGATCGATGAAAGCCCGGCGTAGGGAGGTGTCGTCGTCCCGGGAGTATCCGCCCGGCTGCATGCGCCCGTATAAACCCGTGAGCCGCAACGCTTTACCGATATCGTTCACCCGTATGCCCGGCCTGGACAGGACTACGCCCAGTTCCCGCTCCGGCGAGGAGCGCCTCGACATCAGGTCCTCGAGCGCCAGTTCGATCGTCCGGACGAGAGCATCGGGCTCCGACAGTGTCTGCAGGTCCGCGGCGGCGACCCGGCGGCCGACCCGCATCGCTACCTCGAACTCGTTGTCGGACAACCCCCAGCGTCCCCGCAACTCCTCGACGGACGCGGTCGACGCGATCATCTGAGTGCCGGTCGCCTCGTCGAACCCGGTGGCGTTCACCGCAAATCCCAGAATTCGAGCGGCGCCGCTGTCATAGCCGTACACCGGGTGTGACGCGATGCGGTACAGCAGCTCAGCCGATTTCAGTTCGTCGTAGCCGTCGGGATTGTCGCTGCGCCGCCCGGCGCCGTAGACCACGTCACTCCACGCGTCCGCGACGATCGTCAGCATGATCTCGCCGATATCGTCGTCCTGCATCAGCCCGTTGTCCAGGATCGCCCGCAGGTCATCGATGACGTCGGTGCCGTTGTGGTAGAAGGCGGCGATCCAATGTTCACGCTTCTCGAAGACGTCGTGGTAAAGATGGTTGGCACGGCCGACATCCGGATCGCCGTACAACGTCCTGCTGATGAATATTCCCTCGGCGGCCAGCCGGATGCCGCGCCGAACCTCCGGATCGCCGATCCGGGACTCCGGCAGACGCGAGCGAAGCATGGCGGTCACCTCGTCGCGGGTATGCGCGATCACCGACTCCGGCAGCGGCGAACGCTCCGGATCCAGCAGATAGCTCTTGATCCATTCCGTGGACAACTTGTCCTCGGGCAGATCCCGCTCCTGCGACCAGGCATAGATGTCGGGCAGGCCCGCGTAACGCACACCGTCCTGCGACGGCCGCCACGACCGGCGCAGCAGATCTTCGTGCGACACCACACCGTGCCACCCCACCGACACTCGTACCGACCCCCGCTGCAGGACCGGAAAGCGCGTCCGATGACGCGGCCAGTCGCTCACCGCACGGTCCTCGGAAAAGGTGCGAGGACGATCCTGGTCGTCGGTCGATACCGCGTTCCAACCTGCCTCGGCGAGTTCCCAGTACAGCCACTCCGGGACCGAGTACTCGACGATCTCCTGCTCACCCGGCGGGCGCGAGCCCAGGGCCGGGGCTACCGCGGCATCCCCCACGACGACCCCATGTTCGGCCAGTAGCCCGTCGAAGTCCCCGGGCCCTGCCTCTGGGGCGGGAGCGTCGACAGGCGGGGATGACTGCTCCGACCAGATCGTGCCGCGTGCGACGAGCCAGCCCAGTCGGAGGAGGGCGTCGGCTGCGTCGAGACCCATCTTGCTTTCGATGTGGGCCGCAGGGCACCGGAGCGGTACGCGTGGATCCCGCGATTCCAAGGGGGACGTCAGGTCCTGATCAGGGGCCAGCCCCAGAGCTTTGCGCGCAGCGCGTTGCAGCACAGCCGGATCCGGATCCGGCGACATGAGCTCGCGAACATAATCGCTGAACAGGTTCGTCAAATCAGCCCTGCCCCGAAAAGTTTCCATTCGAAGAGCCGGAATCGAGGGCTCGAAAAGCTCCGGCTTCTCGTCGTCCGACACGGTCGATGCGAAGTGAAAAGCACCGATCACCTCGGTGAGAGACAGTGCCGGAGACTGCATTCCGGTCTCTGTTGTCGCCCGCCCGATATCGGTGATTTCGGCTATGAATTCCTCTCTTTTTTCGAATTCCTCCTCGCCGCCGCCTGGACGGCGCTTTTTCATAGCGGGAAAGAACTCGCTGCACCACTTGTCCATGGTTTCGGCATCGATATCTCGGGCGCGGCAATACTCGGCGAAGAACTCCTCGTATTTCCCGCCTTCCTGACATTCTTGCCACACGATTTCGGCACATTGTTTCAAAATTGCAAATATCGCGTCCGAGAACTGGTGGACCGGCTCCCGTACCGCGGTCCGGGCGGCAGGCAGATTATTAACGAGAGATTCGCCGGACCCCTCCCGCAGAGCCGCTACCAATGTGGCGACGGGTTCACCGCGCTCCACATGCGACTGCACCAAATCCAGCGCGCGCTGGATTGTACTGTACTGAAGGAATGCAATTGTCACGGTCCACCAGGCCCGCGTGGTCTCGTAGCGGGCGCGATCCTGGCTGCCGGCCGTGGTCCGACCGTGCAGATAACTGTCGTACACGGCCTTCTTGAACCATTCGCCGACCACTCGCGCATTATCCGGGTTGATCCGAAGACGACGATGCGCCTCGGCGGTGAGCTTCGCCCGGGCCTGCACGAACCGCTCCGTGACCTCGAGATGCCGGATGGTCTCCTCTATCGCCTCGCGGGCCACGCCGCCGCGCTCGAGGATCTCGAACCCGTGGCGCCGCATGCTCGGCCTTTCCGATGACCCTATGCGGAATTCCGCCCTCAGCGCTGTATCCAATTGATTGAAAACCTCGACGGCCGCCCAAGCTGGACCGTCGTACCCCGTACGACTCGCGACTGTCGACAAATCGAACTGCGCCTGCCATACAACGTGACGCCCGGCGTTGAAATTTCGAGACCGAGTCAAATAGTAGCGGGCAACCAGGGTTAGATCCGACAGATAGGACGCAGCGGCTGCAGCAAATCCCTGAGCCGAACCGGACTCGTACTCATCAAAGGCCGCTTTCTCCGCCGGTAAAGATCGGAACGCCTTCAACAATGCCGGTTCGAACTCATAGTTCGCACGAGCATCGACGTATTCGTCGACATACTCCGACCAGCCCATCCGCCCGGCATATCTATCCGCTTCGAAAAAGCGCGCCAAGCCCGCCGCAGCGTTTTCGACCAATGGCCCCTTTTCCATTCTCCACAATGAAGTAGCCCGCTCCCCTGCCGGAGGTTCTCCGAACAAATTAACCATCATTTGGAGGTATGCCGGAACAGAATCCAGGACGTACAGCGAATCCTCCGAGCTGCCAGTCGGCCCCCTTACCTCCCCTCCCACCTCTCTGGGCAGGGCACCGGCGATCTCACACACAGCGGTCGCCGCATCGTGCAACTTATGGAGAGTTGCCTGACAAGTGTGGAACTCGCGCCGCAACTCGTCCGATTCCGAGCCTGGTGGGGCATCCGCCAACTCGACCAAATCATCGATCAGTCGCCGAGCGGTCTCCCGCACAATCACGTTCAACACCCGCGCCGTGTCGACCATCTCCTCGATCGGCGGCGGCTCGCCTCGACGAAACGCCGCCAAACGCCCGACCGCCTCGAGGCGCTGCGTTCCCATCACTCGGACGAGGGACACGTCATCAAGGCTGGTAACCCTCGCTACCAGCGCCCCGCGAAGCCCCGCATCGAGTGCATCACCACTCGCGGCCGGGTGGCCGCTGTCAACCGGGTCATCCACGCCCAGGTCTTCCCTCAGTCGACTGATGAAGGAGCCCGTGGACCCGCCCTGCTGCCCCGGGTCGAACTCACCGAGGAGCCTGTCGATATACCGGTCGTAGTCGGCGCGCGAGGTGGCGAGGCCGATTTGATCGGAGCGGTGGCGGTGGTCGGCGAGGGCGGTGATCAGTCGGCCTGCGGCCGTTGCGGGGTCGGTCGTGCCGGCCAGGCGTTCGAGTCCGGCGCCGGCGGACTCTTCGAATGGGGCGGCGCGGCCGAGGATTTCGTCGAGTTCCCGCAACAGCCGCTTCCGCCGTTCCGCGATCGACCTCTTCAGTTCGGCTATTGGCGTCTCCGAGGCGGTGAACGCGGTGGCGCGCTGGAGGTCGTCTTCCAGTCGCAGCCTGTCGTGCACCCAGACGGCCAGCCGGTCCAGCCCCTGTTGTCCCGCGGTGGTGGACAACCGATCCCATTCTCGCTCGCCAAGCCTGTTGAGCCGCTTCTCCAACTGGTTGATCGCCTCGCTCACCGGCACCGACCGCATCAGTTCCCGCTGCGCACCGATCAGCTCGGAAATCGTCGCGGCAGAACCCGCTCGGTCCCGCTCCCAGGACTCCACGGCGGCCGCCTCCCCACCCCACGGCGGCGGCTGTTCGCCGCGCTGTCGGGTCAGGTCGTGGAGCTCGGCGACCACTGCCGCCCGCGCCCGCAGGGCGCCATCCAGCGTGGCGTCGCCGTACAACACCGCCGGTCCCGCCAACCCGGCGGTGAGCAGCACCGTGGCGGCCCACCGCTGCCGCCGAACCGACGCCGGGGACAGCCCGGTCCGACGTGCCAGCTCCTCGCTCCGGTTCACTCCGTCGAGGAACATCAGCCGCGCGATCTCGGCGAACTCTTCCAGCCCGGTCCGCGCCCCCAGACGCTGTATGTGCCAACGCAATTCGTCCGGCCGAAACCGCCCGGCCTGCCGCACCAACTCGCCGGACCCATCATCGTCGTCCGGCTCACCTGCGATATCCCCCGGCTCCGCGACCTCCGGCGGCGACTGGCTTTCTTCACCCGCGATGATCTGTGCCATGCGCTCGGGAGGTAGGTCGGGCGCCTGCGCCGGACGAGCGCTCGTCGGGCGCGCCGGAGCGGGATCTCCCTCGACCATGACGGCCGTACGATTGAGAATCACCCAGTATTGGTCGTTGTAGCGCGGCAGCGAGCCATGGGTGGCGTAGGCGTCGTAACCCAGCGCCGCGGCGAGGCGGCCCAGGTCCGACAGCACGGCCCGGCGGGCGACCAGGGCCTCCTCACGCGCGATTACCTCGCGCGTCTGCCGCTGCGTGACCAGTCGGCCGAGTTCCCCGGCAACGGAATCGAGCTCCGCCCGCTGCACCGCTCGCAGGTGGTCTTCGTCGGTGGTCCTCGCGCCGGGATACAGGACCATCCTGATCACCTGGTCCTGTCGGTTGTCCGCGTAGAACAACAACGCCGCGTCCCGCTTCGTCGTGACGTACGTCCCGTTGCCCATCTCGGTGATCATCGACCGACCGGGGAAGTAGTCGCCGTGGCGGAAGTTGTCCACATGCCAGGGAACCGTCACGCCGCGGAAGAACTCGCGGCCGCCCGCGGCGATGAGCTCGTCGAGGTCCTCCGCGGCGGCAACCGCCGGCAGTCCGTCGAACCCCTGCTCTCGGCAGATCATCCCCAGCGCGGGATCGCTGACCTGCTGGTCGTCCGGTGGCATTGCGCGGGCGATCAACGTGTAGTCGAGTTCATCGAGTCGATCTCGTCCGGTCGCGAGTGCTGGTTCGACATGATCCGAGCCCCGGCCGACCGCTCCGGGTGGCCCGTCGTCGGCCGGAGCCGGGTCGGGGTCGTGGGGGCGGCTGCCCACATTCACAGATTCGGTTCGCCGGGAGGTGGGCGGCGATACGGTGGGAGTCGGTGCTAGGGCTGGGGCCACGTCGTTGTCGCTCGAAGCCGACGAGTTGACCGCTCTCACCAGTTCCGGGGTGGCGCCCTTGCCGTAGGCGATGCCGTGGCGGTTCAGGCGGATCGACCAGAATCTGCGATCGGCTTCGGGCAGCCGGTCGATGAACTTGTGCTGCTTGCTCCGCCATTTCTCGAACGAGACGGCCTTGTCCAGTAGGGCGCGGGGGTTCACCAGGTCCTGCGGGCCGTAGTCGGCGCCGGCCCGCCCGTCACGGGAGGCCGCGAGGTCGACCACGACCCGCTTCGGGGTTTCGCCCGGTGTGCTGATGTCAACCAGCAGAACAACGTGGTGGTCGGAGTGTGTGTCACCCCTGGCCTCGGAGTCCTTCCATCTGTAGGCCAGGACCGAGATGTCGCCCGGCTGCAGCGATTCGGCCGCTGCGTCCAGCGATCCGGCCGGCTGCAGCGGAGCCTCGAAAATATTCTCGAGGACGTGGATGTTGTGACCGCTCAGGGCGGAGGACGGTCCGCGACGCGCGGCGGCGGGCATTTCTATGCGACTTGCGCGGCGCGGGCACAGCACCCGCACGCCGGTCATGGCGTTTTCGACACACCTGTTGGGACTACGGCGGTGGACCTCTATCACCAGGTTCAGCAGGGCATCGACGGCCAGGTAGTGCGCTGCCACGGCGACATCATCGCCGACACCGGCCGGGCGCTCGGCCACACGATCTTCGGCGCGAGCGACACCGTCCTCGGAATCCGGCTGACCGACGCGATCGCCGGTCAGGCGGCGGGTGACCGCTTCACCCACGATGTCGCGAGCGACAGCCGGGGTGGTATCGGATTCGGAGCGACCCACCATGCCGGCCAGAGCTTCCCTGGCCTGGTTCACCTCGCCGGTCAGTACGCGAACCCCCTCGGCGCCTTCGATTTTCGCCGGTGCGATACCGAGCAACTCGGCGAGGTCGTCGCGTCGCGGTATCAGCTGATCCAACGCCTGCTCGTCGGTGAGCAGCGCGTACCGCACCGCGGCCGCGGGGGCGGTCGCTTCGACGTGCTGTCGCAACGCCTCCACGGCGGCGGGAGGCAGGGCCGCCTGCCGCAATAGCGCGTCGAGGGGGCGATCGTCATCGTCTTGATCGAGTAGCGCCGCCGCCATGACCGAACCCGGGATCCCCAGCAGGTCGGCGACGCGTATGACCTCTTCCGTCGA
Organism: Nocardia thraciensis; assembly: GCF_054782435.1. Classification (NCBI taxonomy): domain Bacteria; kingdom Bacillati; phylum Actinomycetota; class Actinomycetes; order Mycobacteriales; family Nocardiaceae; genus Nocardia; species Nocardia thraciensis. The sequence continues at coordinate 21,364 of NZ_BAAGSM010000037.1, read as the reverse complement.
GGGCTCGGTTTCCGCGATATCCGGATCCCGTCGCTCCTCGGCGAATTCGAGGGCGTCGACCGGGTCGACCAGGTCGAGCGGGTGAATCGCATTGCGGCGGAGAAATTCGGCGTTGGCGTGGTGCAGTGCACGTTCCTGCAGTTCTGGCACCAGTGAGACGAGCTTGTCGCTGGATTCCGCAAGGGCGTGCAGGTTTTCGGGGGTCGGATCTCTTCGGTGGGCCTCTGCCGCCCTTCCGTAGTACACGACCGCCTCGCGCACGTGATGCAGGTGCATAGCGTTGCGGATCAGCGAATCCTGTGGTGACATCAGCGCCTGTGCGGTGCCGCGGTCGCCGTCGCGCGCGGTGCGGTTCTTGGCCTGCTCGTAGATGTAGCTCTGTTCGGGGACCTCGGTCATCCAGACGTGCATGCCGCCCTTGGCCAGCACCGCATCGGAGACCGAAATGTCGACGCCGCGCTGCCCCTGCCGGTTGATCACCAGAATCCGGCCCTGCTCGCCCGCGGCGTCGAATACCTTCTGCAGCTCGGCTTCCCAGTCGACGCCCCACTCGGCGATCCGGTCGGCATCGACCGCTTCTATCGCCTCCTCGGGAATTCCCTTGCGCAGCAACGCCTGGACCTGATGCTCCACCAAGTCGTTGCGGTGGCACAGCACCATCTGGAAGCGTCCGTCGCCGCCGTCCCATATGCCATGGGCGTAGTCGGCGACGGCGTTCAGCTTGGCGCGGGTGTTCTCCACTACGTGTGGCACACCCTCCACCAGCCTGTGTTCCTGAGACCGGCCGACCTCGTAGGCGTCTTGCAGCCCGTAGACCTGCTCCAGCACGGGGTTCAGGTCCTGAAGGGTGCCCGAGGCGCCGGTGACCTCGTCGAAGAACGGTTCGCGACCATCGGTCGCCTCGGTGCGGTAGATTTCGGCCGCGGTGATGGACCTGTGCGAATCGGCGTCGGCACGCACCTTGATCCGATGCTCTTCGGCGGTTCTGCCCTCGGCCTCGGCGGCCCGGATCTCCTTGGCCTCCACGGCTTGCGCCAGACTCGCCTTGCCTTTCTCGGCGCTCCACCGCGATTCGCTCGAGGTCGCCGGATTGTGCTGCAGGCTGTGCTCGTCCTGGTTGACGATGATGATCTTGCCCGCGTTCTCCACGTAGTGAGTTGTCTTGCGACAGCTGAACTCCGCCGCGGCGGCCATCTCCAGCCGCGAGGCGCCCATCGCCTCCAACCACCGCTCCCCGCCCGGCAGCGCCCCGACCTTCTCTCGGCCGCCGGGGGTCAGGTCGACCTGACCCAGGTACCAGTACTGCTGTCCGATCTCCCAGGTACCGTCCGGCCGTCGCACATCGAGTTCTTCGGTGATCCGCTGCAGGCCGAAATCCCTGTACGACAGTTCCCCGTTCGCGAGCGCGCCCGCGAGGAAGTCGTGCGCTGCGAAGACCTCGAGGGCCGTCTGCTCGGGCGCGTCCAGATGCACGCCTTCGGAGGCGAGGAACGTCTTCTCACCGCGGTCGATGATGCCGTCGATCTCATCGATCAAGACGTGGCGCGGCGGCCTGTGGCCCGCGTTGCAGAGATGCCCGACCGTCTCGCCGGTAGCCACCACGATGGCCGGCCGCCCCTCGACGACCGACCCGAAACCCTGCTGCTGATCGGCTCGGAACACATCGATCCCGAAGCCGGACAACAGCTTCCGGTACCGGGTGAACTCCCGGTTGGCCAGCCCGTCGGTGGTGGTCACCAGCAAGCACGCATCGTGACGCACGGCCCGCTGGATCGCAACCGCCATGAACACCAGCGACTTGCCTTCGCCCGGCTTCATCTCCACGGGACGTTTCGCCAACGCGTACACGGCCTCGGCCTGCTCGGTCCGCAACACCATTCCCCCGGGCACGGAATCACTGACCGTGCCGCGCCGAATGACTTCCATCGTCGCGAGCATCGACTTGTGCGTGTCGAGATCGAACAGCCCCGCCTGCAACGCCTCATCGGGAAGGTTGCGCAGCCGCAACTGTTGCGGAACCTGGTCGGCGGACGCCGCGTGAAAATCGGCGATCAACTCGACGGCATGGTCACGGGAACTCGGTATCGCCGGGCCGGAGTCCGTCGATCGAAGCTCGTCGGCGACAGGCCCTTCTGCTCCGACGCCGGAACCAGGGTGCGGGCGGGTGCCGTCCGGTGTTTCCGGCGAGGCTGGCACGATCGAGTCGCTTTGCCCGGCGGTGCGGCTGTCGTCGTCGCCGTCCGACAATCGGTGGTCGCTCGGGGCGACGAGAGTCCCGTGCCCGTTGTCGGCAGGACCCTGGGCGTCGCTTACCGAAACCTTAGGTGGCGGAGAGGTTTCCGCGCCCGCCTCGACCGACGCTCGCTCCGAGCGACCCGACGAATCCGCTGCGCGACCGGCTGTCTCTCCGAGCGGCTTCGTGTGGGACCGCGATTCTCCGGATTCGACCGCTACGGCCCGCCCGTTCGCTCCAGCTCGGGAGGTCTCGCCGTGGCCGCCCCCGGCAGTGACCGCCTCCGGCGCGGCCCGCCACGCCGTCCGCGCGGCCGCCCACGACCGTTTCGCCTCCTCAGAGACCTCGACAGGCCCGGAGGGCGGGGCCTGCACCGCCGTATCCGCACCCCGCGGAAGCTGCTCGGCGTTGCTTTCGCTGCGGGCCGCGGGTGGGTCGGGCCGGGTGAAGCCACGGGCTCCGTCGACCGCCACATCCGGTCCCGGGCGGGCTCCGGACTTGGCGTGTACGGCCCCGGCGAATCCGCCATTGAGCAACGATGCCAGCACCTGGTCGAAATGCTCCGGCCACCCGGTCACCAGGGCCGCAGCACCCAGGCCCGACATCGCACCCGCGCCCCCGTGCACCAGCCCCAGCAGCAGCCGGCGGTTCTCCAGCCCGGGGAAGATCCGCGGCGCGAACCGGCCCGCGAGCATACCGCCCGCCGCACCTCCGGCGCCCGAAATACCCGCGGCGAGAATGGATATCGGGTCGATCCCCGTCGGGTTCTCGCCGTTCGGCCCGACCGCCGACCAGTTCCGCTCTCCGGCCGCTGCTTGCCACAGTTGCACGCCCACGTCGACACCCGCGGGCAGGGCCGCGGCCTTGCCGAGCGTGACCGGCAACCGCAGCGGCCCCAACTCCGAGCGCCGGGCCGCCGCCTTGACCGCGCCCCGCTCCAAGGCCACCTTCAGACCCGAACGCATCAGCGCGACCTTGGCCCGGCCCTGAACCAGCGTCGACTGCACCGTCGCCGCCGCCGCTACCTGCCCGGCGGGACCGGCCGCCGCGGCCTTCGCGAGAATCCTGATGATCCGCCAGGCCAGCTCGACGCCGAACGCGAGCATCACGCACAGCGACTTCTCCGCATCGTTGGCCGCGGCCGCCGCCTGATCGGCCAGCAGCCGCGCCTCGTCACCCAGCCTGACCGCACCGTCGCGGTGCAGATGCAGCGCCTCACGCATGCGATCGCCGAAGACGCCGACCGAATCCTGTTGCGCCAGTACGCTTGCGGCATCCTGCCCGTGTCCGTCCATCGCCGCTGCTCTACGCCGCAGCTCCGCCGCCATCCACCGCATCCGGGACACATCGGCGCGCGGCAGGTCCCCACCGAACACCACTATCTCGATCGGCCGTCGCACCCCGTCGGGCAGAGCTTCGAACAGCCCCCGCGCCTGCGCCAGCGCATCCGACGCCAACGACTCGCCCATCAGCGCCTACCCTCGCGCCGGAGCCGCATCGAAGACGAGCCCATACAGCGTCCCGGCCCGCATACCGGCCGCGTCGCCACGCGGCACGACATCGGCGGACACGGCGTAGGCCAGGCTGTCACGCAGTTCCGTATCCAGCCGCAGTCGGCCGCTCACGACCGCGCCTTGCTCCCGGGACCACCCTCGAGTCCGGCCATGCGGACCCGGCGCCGCCGGAACCGTCGCTCGAAACCGGCCACGAACACCGACAGCGGCACCGAGGAGGCCGAGCGCTCCACGACACCATCGTCGGCGACATAGAAGACCGCGCGATCGAGCAGGGCTTCCCCGCCGGGCACCGGCGACCGCACCAGCCAGCCCACGTCGATACGTTCGGCTCGCAGGCTCGACAGCGGGTAATCCGTTGTGTCGTAACGCCGCCGGAGAATATGGTCCCGGACCAGATCGACGGCCTTCGCCTCGGTGATCCGCCCCGTCTGCTCCGAGATCAGGCCCGCGACCATGAGCTGGAACAGCGCGCCGCCGATGTCCACTCGCTCGTCGTCACCGAAGACCTGCGCGATCGCTTCGGGTGTCACGGTACCGATCTGGGCCGCGGCCACCAGTCGCGCGGCGGCCCGCGGCGCGTCCGACCGGTCGGGTGTCAGGCTGCCGATGACGTCCGCCGCGGTGTCGGCGGTCCACACGGCGGGCACCGCCGGTGCGCACTCCGGCATCGGCGCCGACTCGCCGCGAAACCACCGCCCGGCCTCCCACCAGTAGCAAAAGCTCAGCAGGCCGGTGGCCACCCGGGGGTTCAGCACCGGGTCCGCGACCCAATCCGGCGCGCCCGCAAAGAGATTCGGCATCGCCGCTCCGGAGTTGTAGGCGGCGTCCAGCGCTGGCGCGCCCCAGACACCCCCCGATAGCACCGCTCGGTCTCCGGGCAGCACGGCCAGCGTCGAACCGCTGTGCGCGGCGTTTTCGAACAGACCGACAGCGGGAGCGATCCGTGGTCCCCGGGCCGACCCGACGGCCACGAAAGCCGCCGACAGGACCGCCCACCGCGCCCACAGCACCGGAAGATCCGGCAGTTCGCCCTCCACGACCGTCGCGCGCACGCCCGCGCGCTCATCCGCCCGCATCTGCTCGACGGCACGGCGCGGCGGGCGCGACTGCGGTTCGCCGCGGCCGACGTAGGCGGCCAGCCACACCGGAAGCCGCTCCCGGGGATGGACTTCCAGGTCGGCGAGGTAGGCCTCCGGTGCGAACAACTGCTCGCCGGGGAACGGCTGCTCACCACGATCAGGGACGACAGCGGTATCGGCCCCGCCGATCCGCACCGACAACCGCCACCACGGCCCGTCCTCCGACAGCGCCGACATTTGCCGGTGCCGACGAACCGCGTCCCATACCGGCTCCGGCACCTGACACCGAATCGACCGGGCGCCGTCGTCGACGGTCAGGAGCGCTGCCTCGGCGACCACGGTCATCGCGAACCACGCCTCCGCCCGCCGCCAGCCCGGCGGCAGCGACGCACGCAACCGGTGCACTATCCGAGCGGCCGGCTCGACGGGCTCGTCCACTCCGGGCTCGCTCACTCGGCGTCCTTCCGCCCCTGCCGCCGGTGGTAGCGCTGCCGGAAGCCTTTCACGTACTCCGATGGCGCGACAGAGGACGACGATTGTTCGAGCACGCCGTCGTCGGCGACGTAGAAGATCGCCCGGCCGATCGCGATCTCGCCGCGCGGCACCGGCACATACACCATCCACCCCGCATCGATCCGGGCCGCCGTCAGCCGCGCCAGCGGATAGCCGGTGGTATCCAATCGCCGGTCGGTCACGTGCGCCCGGACACGGTCGATGGCCTCGGATGCGGGCATCTCGGCGATGATCTGCGAATCTTCCTGCGAGTCCACCCGAAAGCTCCTCTCTGCCGACCATCGACACGGACGCGCGATCACGCCGCCGAGCCTATCGGCCGCGCCGCGCGCACCTATGCGCATTAATGGGGACCCTCTGGAGGCCGAAAAGGTTGGGGGAACGTCGTCCAACCCAACCTTCTCGGTATCTGCGCGGTTTACCCGGCCATGAACGCGAACCAGCCCCGAACGCCTCCGGCCCCCACCGTGCGTGCAGCCCAGGAACCTCGCCCCCTCGGCGGACTCGGAGCCGCTGTGGTGGTGCTGATCGGAACGGCGTGCGCCATGCTGTCGGTAGCACTGCTCCTGCGCTGGATCGGCTACGCGGCGGTGGCGTCCCGGGTCCGCGGCACGGTCGGCCGCGATACCTACGCGGCCGGACGAAACACGTTGGGGCCGATCGAGGTCGGCCTGTGGCCCGCGGCGTTCGTGGTGATGCTGGCCGCCTGGATCGTGCTGGTGGTGTGGCTCGGGCGGGCGCGGGCCAATATCGACGCGCACAGTCCGTCGCCGCAGCGGCTCTCGGCGACGTGGGCGCTGTGGTCGTGGCCGGTACCGCCCGTCCTGCTGTGGTTCCCCGCGCTCTTCGTGCACGACATCGACCGGGCGTCGTCGCCGCGGCGCGCGGGAGGCGGTGCGGCCGTGCTGGTTTGGTGGTCGGCCTGGCTACTGGCCTGGGGATCGTTCTGGGTGTCGACGATCGCCCTGCGTCCCCGTCGCGGCCGGACGATCCAGACCATGAACGACGCCGACCTCGACGCGCTGTTCCAATACAGCGCGGGGCGCAGTGTCGCCGTCGTGCTGTTCTGTGTGGCCGCGATCGCCCTGGCCGTCGTCATCATCCGTACCGGCCGGTCGCAAAGGGCGTGGACCAGCATCACTTAGGTAATACTCGCCATGAATTGCCGATGTGCGAACCGCATCCGTTCGGGCAGTGTGTAGTCACGGAGCAGTGCCCCGACGCGACGGGGAGCGGCCGTTGCTGGAGTGTGGGAAGGCTGGCAGGAATGCACAGGGCACCGAGTCATACGGACATAGGACAACGGATCAGCCTGGCCGACGTCATATCCGAGCGCGGGACATCCGCGGCCGTACTACAGCGCATCGCCGAACTTCGCGCCGCGGGATTGGTCGCCGCGGCCCACGCGATCGAGCGGGAACTGGCCCAGATCGAAGGCCCGCACGCACAGCGACGGGCCGGGAATGTGGGGAAGATCGGGTCGCACAGCCGAGCGGTGAGCAACACGGCCGCCTCCTGATCGGGCGCCGTTCACTCGGACGCCGCTCCCGCTGGTGCGCGACCGTGGCGAGAATCACGGCATCAACCCCGGCGACGCTCGCCGGAGCACCGTTCCGCCCGGGCTCATCGGCGCCGGATCGCTGGCCCAGCGCCGGTCCGTCGATCCGAATGGGTACGTTCGAGGCGTGGTCGACAACGCAGGGGTCCCCGAGTTCCTGAACCCGGAAAATCCCGGTAATGTACCGGTCTCGGGGTCCGACGCGCTCACGTCAGCAGCCTGACCAGGGGTTTATACGATGTCATCGAATACTGGACAATGGACGCCGTGAACGACGCCGCGAACCCCGCCACCGGTCGCTCGAACGGCTCACGACTTCACCCGCGGGTGACCAGCTTCCGGTCCCGGCGGGGCGCCCTCACCCCCAATCAGCAGCTGGCCTGGGACCGGACGTGGCCGCGCATCGGGCGCGAGGTGTCCGACGATCCGCTCGACACCGCGGCCTGGTTCGGTCGCCGGGCGCCCCTGATCGTCGAGATCGGGTGCGGTACGGGCACCGCCACCGCCGCGATGGCACTGGCCGAACCGCAGTTCGACCTGATCGGGATCGAGGTCTACCAGCCGGGCCTGGCGCAGTTGGTGCAGCGCATCGAGCGCGAGCACATCGACAACATCCGGCTGCTGCGGGGCGACGCCGTCGACGTCCTCGAACATATGATTGCCAAGGATTCGCTATCGGGTGTCCGCGTATTCTTCCCCGATCCCTGGCCGAAGGCCCGCCACCACAAGCGGCGGCTGCTGCAGCCGGACACGATGACGCTCATCGCCAGTCGCCTGAAGGTCGGCGGCGTACTGCACGTGGCTACCGATCACGCCGGCTACGCCGAGCACATTGCCGAGGTCGGCGCGGGAGAACCCCAGTTCATCGGCCTGAACCAGGCCGCAGGCGGAGATCCGGAACGCCTCCGGACCGCGGCTCCGATCGGCGTCGATCGCCCCGTCACCAAGTTCGAAAGCAAGGCGCATCGCGCCGGAAGCGCCATCACCGAGCTCATTTGGGGGAAGATCGAATTATGAGCGTCAGCGAGATGGCCCACGAGGTCATGGATGTTGCCGAAATAATGCACGGCACCACCCCGGAGTCGAACGACGGCGCCGCCGTATCGGGGAGCACCGGCGTTTCCGCGGTGCCGGGCGGCACCACCGACGTGCGCCGAGTGCTCCTGGTCTGGGATGCCCCGAACCTCGACATGGGTCTGGGCGCCATCCTCGGCGGGCGGCCCACCGCGGCGTATCGCCCCCGGTTCGATGCCCTCGGCCGGTGGCTGCTGGCCCGCACCGCCGAACTGTCGGTGGGCAGCGTGCAGCGCGTCGAGGCCGAGGCGACGGTGTTCACCAATATCGCGCCCGGCACCGCCGACGTGGTGCGGCCGTGGGTCGAGGCACTGCGCAATGTCGGCTACGCGGTCTTCGCCAAACCCAAGATCGACGAGGACTCCGATGTCGACAGCGACATGCTGGCGCATATCGAGTCGCGCCGCCGGGGCGCGGGCCTGGCCGGGATCATGGTGGCCTCCGCCGACGGCCAGGCCTTCCGCGAGCCACTCGAGGAGCTCGCGGCCAGCGGGATTCCCGTGCAGGTGCTGGGATTCCGCGAGCATGCGAGCTGGGCGGTGACGTCCGATATCCTCGAGTTCATAGACCTCGAGGACATCCCGGGCGTGTTCCGTGAACCGCTGCCCCGGGTCAGCCTCGACTCCCTGCCCGAAGAAGGAGCCTGGCTGCAGCCCTTCCGCCCGCTGTCGGCCCTGCTCACCTCCCGCCCCGCTCAAGGAGTCGCTTAGTGTTCACCCGCTGGGGCGACCTGGTCTACAGATTCCGCTACCTCGTACTAGGCGCCGTGGTAGCCGCGCTGCTCGGCCTGGGCGGTTTCGGCTTCGGTCTCGAAAGTCACCTCAGCGCCAGCGGGTGGTTCGACCCGACTTCCCAGTCGACGGCGGCGGCTGAGCTCAAGGACGAGGCCTACGGCCGCGATCACACCGGCGACGTGATTCTGCTCTACACGGCGCCGGACGGGAAGACCGTCGATGATCCCGAGTTCAGCCGGAAGGTCACCGACACTCTGTACAGCCTCCCGCAGCAGTATCCCGATCAGATCGACAAGATCAATTACGCGTATTGGCGTTCGAACAACAACCAGTGGCTGGCGACCGGAATCACCTCCCCGGACAAGAAGATCACCTTCGCCACCCTCGCCATCACGGGCAACAACGACACCGAGATGGTGAACAACTTCCGGAAGGTCAAGGATGTCTTCGACATCCCCGGGGTGGATGTCCAGGTGGCTGGCCTGCAGGCGGTGTCCGGCACGCTCAACGACACCATGGCTCAAGACCAGAAGCGGATGGAGATCATCGCCATCCCGGTCGTCGGGGTGCTGCTGTTCTTCATCTTCGGCGGGGTCGTCGCCGCGGCGCTGCCACTGATCGTCGGCGGCCTGACGGTGCTGGGCGCGAACGGCATCGTCATGGGGATCACCAAGTTCACCGAGGTGAACTCGTTCGTCAGCCCGGTCGTGTCGATGATCGGGCTGGGTTTGGCGATCGATTACGGCCTGTTCATAGTCAGCCGCTTCCGCGAAGAACTCGCAGCGGGTTACAGCACCGGCGCGGCGGTGCGGCGGTCGGTGATGACCGCTGGCCGCACGGTGGCGATGTCGGCGACCATGATCATCGCGGCGAGTGCGGGCATGCTGCTCTTCCCGCAGGGCTTCCTGAAGTCGGTCGCCTACGGCACCATCGCCACCGTCCTGCTCGCGGCGCTCACCGCGCTCACCGTGCTACCCGCGATCCTCGGCATCCTCGGCCGACGGGTGGACATGCTGGGGCTCAAGTGGTTCCGCAAGACCAAGACCGCCGAGGAGATCGAGAACGGTTTCTGGGGGCGCAGCACCCAGTGGGTGATGAAGCATCCGCTGAAGGTCTCGATCCCGCTGGTGATCATCCTCCTGCTGCTGATCATCCCGGTGAAGAACCTGAAATTCGGCGGAATCAGCGAAACCTATCTGCCACCGGACAACCCGACACGCGTGGCGCAGGAGGAGTTCGACAAGCTGTTCCCGCAGTATCGGTCGAATCCGGTGCAGTTGGTCATGGTCACCGACAATCCGAGCGGGATCTACGGGGTCCTCAAGCAGGCGAACGAGGCGCCCGGGCTGGACAGCAAGTTCAAGACGCCGGACAAGCCGCCCAACGGGTCCAACGTCTGGACCACGCAGGCGCCGCTCGTGGACGCCGAGACCACCACCGCCGACGAGGCCATCGACTATCTGCGGCACGACATCTCGGTCCCCGACGACATGCAGTTCATGGTGACCGGAACCCCGGCGTTGCAGAAGGACAGCATCGATTCGCTGCTCGACCGCATGCCGCTCATGATCGCGCTCGTCGTGCTGGTCACGACGCTGCTGATGTTCCTGACGTTCGGTTCGCTGGTGCTGCCGATCAAGGCGGCGTTGATGAGTGCGTTGGGCCTTGGCTCCACGCTCGGCATCCTGACGTGGATCTTCGTCGACGGACACGGTGCGGGGCTGCTCAACTTCACGCCGCAGCCGATCATGTCGCCCGTGTTGGTGCTGATCATCGCGATCATCTACGGCCTGTCGACCGACTACGAGGTATTCCTGCTCTCCCGCATGGTGGAGGCGCGCACCGTGGGTGCGAGCACCACCGAGGCCGTGCGCATCGGCACCGCGCAGACCGGGCGCATCATCACCGCCGCCGCGCTGATTCTGCTGGTGGTGACCGGCGCCTTCGCGTTCTCCGATCTGGTGATGATGCAGTACATCGCCTACGGCATGATCGCCGCGCTGTTCATCGACGCCACCGTGCTCCGCATGCTGCTCGTCCCGGCCACGATGAAGCTGCTCGGCGACGACTGCTGGTGGGCGCCGAAGTGGATGAAGAAGATCCAGCAGAAGATCGGCCTCGGCGAGCCCATCCTCGACGACGAACGTCCGGGCAGCGACCAGGTGGTCGACCTGGTGAAGACCACTCCGGTGACCGATCCGGTGACCCAGCAGATCCCGGTGATGCCCGACGGCACCCCCTCGAAACCCGCCCGCAAGATACTCAAGCGGCCCCGGTTCATCGGCGGTGTGGACGGCGATGCGCCCACGCAGCAGCTGGGTGTGATCAAGACCGAGCCTCGGCGCTCGGACGACACCCCCGGCTCTTCCGGCGCCTCGAGATCCGAGACCTCCGAACAGGGTGGGCCGCAGACGTTTTCGAGCTTTCCGTCCGCGAACCCGGACGCGCCGAAGCTGAATCTCGGTACGTCGCAGCCGAAGCCGTCCGGATCGGGCGGTGCGGCGGATCCGGGCATATTCACACCGCAGACCACCCCGCAGACCAATGTGAGGCTGCCGCGGTCCATCGAGCCGCAGTCCGGGGTCATCGGGGTGACGCCGAGTGCCGGTGTGCCGCAGTCGGATCCGGGGCTCGAAAGGCTCACGGCGTCGACGCCACCGGCAGTATCAACTCCGCAACCGACCCGTCCCCCGCTCCCGCCGCGGACCGTGTCGCGCCATCCGGCCGACGCGACGCAGCCGACGCAGCCGCAGGAATCGGCCCGGTCGGAGTACCAGGCCCAGTCCGACGACCCTGCCCGGCCGCAGGAATCGGTGCGGCCGGAGAATCGCACGTGGTCACAGGAGCCGGGGGAGCCCACCGCGCCCGTCGGCACGACCCCCCGGGTGCTGCCGCCGCAGCCGAACCCGCCGAAGGTGGCGCCACACCCGGCCACCCGCGCCCAACAGTTCCACCCACACGAGACGCCGCGCCGGGAAAGCGGCTCTCCCACACCGCAATCCCAGGCCGCACCGGAGCACCAGGCTTACTCGGCGCAACGGCCCTTCTCCGCGCCGGAGCAACAGCCCGCCACGGAGCCGGAGCACCAGGCTTACTCGACGCAGGGGTATCAGGCTTACTCGGAGCCCGAACACCAGGCGTACCCAGCGCAGGGCAGCCAGCCTCACTCAGAACCCGAACACCAGGCGTACCCAGCGCAGGGCAGCCAGCCTCACTCAGAACCCGAACACCAGGCGTACCCAGCGCAGGGCAGCCAGCCTCACTCAGAACCCGAACACCAGGCGTACCCAGCGCAGGGGAATCAGGCTTACTCGGCGGGCGAGCAGTCGGCGGAGCCGGACGCGCCGTCCGCCCCGCAAGACGAGGCCGATCCGCCGGACGATTCCAACCGCAACAGCATCGAGCGGTGGATGGCCGATCTGCGCTCCTCCCGCCGCAAGCCCGAACAGCCCGATCCCGACGACGAGGGCAAGCACCGTGGCGGCGCGGGCCGCACCGTCAGCGTCAACGAGCTGTTGCGCCGCCAGAACCGCGACTGAGTCACGACAGGCCGGTCCGGCGCGGCAGTACCGGCGGAGGGCCGCCGCCACCAGGCAGCTCACCGTTCAGTCGCTGACGCCGGAAACCGGCGTGCTCCCGGCCGTGTGCCTCGGAGTGGGCGACTTCAGGTCGCGGCGGCGGGTCTGGGGGCGATGCTCGCGCGGATTTCCGCGGCGACCAGGCCGGGGGCCTCGAGCATGGGGACGTGGCCGACGCCGAGCAGGGTGGCCGAACGCATGGTCGGCGACTGCGCCGGTGCGGTGTGCAGGTGCGGCGGCAGGACGCGGTCGTGTTCGCAGTACAGGACGGTGAGCGGCGTCGAGATGTCGGCGAAACGACCGAAACCCGTTGCGAGAGCGGGATCTTCGGCGAGATCATCGACGATGCGGCAGTGCCCGGGAGCCGCGGCGACGGCGGTGGCCAGGCGATGCGGGACCATCGCGGGGCGGTAGGACAGCAGCGGAATCACCAGGCTGCGCGCCATCGTGCGGGTCGCACCCGCGCCGACGCCGATGACCGGCGCGAACGCCCGATACTTGCGCAGCAGCTGCGCGGCGGCCCGGGTCTCGCGATCCCACATGCCGCCCGGCGCGACGGCGGTCACCGTTCGGGCCCGGCCGCGCGCGGCCAGCTCCAGCGCCAGCCAGCCACCCAGCGAGTTGCCGACCAGATGCGCTGTCTGCCAACCGGTCTCGTCCATCAGCTGCTCGGCGAAATCGGCCAGGGCGGCGAAGGTGGCCGGGCGCCGCACCACCGGCCCGCCCCAGTGCCCGGGCAGGGTGGGCGCCAAAACCGCGTGGTCGCCGGACAATTCGTCGAGTACTCCGCCCCACGATTGCCAGTTCAGCAGCAGCCCGTGCAACAGCAGCAGCGGTTCGCCTCGCCCGGCACGGTATTGCGGCTCCGGTTCGGTCGCGCCCATGCCATCGGCCATGCACCGACAGTACCGGCCCGCCGGAACGGCCGCCGGTCAGAAACCGGACATCAAGCGGCGCCACTGCGCGGCGAAAGGCTGTTTGGCCGTGACGGACCCGAACCGCAGCTTGCCCTGCACCACCACGTGCAGCGGGCCGAGGGGCGGGCCGGTGCGCACCTTGTTGTTCGCGCTGGAACCGATCAGGTCCAGGCCGTTGAGGTCGACCGTCGCCTCCGCCGGGACGATGAGGGTGAGCGAGCTGCCGAGGTCGTCCACGTGCAGCTCCACCACCTGCGTGGACATCGTCGCCTGGGTGAAATCGAGGGTGACCCCCGACAGCAGGTTGTTCAGATACAGCACCGGCGGCACCTGCCACCGGCCCTTGCGCGTCACGCCCGACAGCCGCGCCCGGATGGTGTTGCCGGTGGCCGTGGGGGCGGGCGGCGGACCACCGAACATCGGACGCCTAGGGGGTGGCGCCGCCGACATCGGGCTCGGCTGCCCGGCCACGCGGATGCCGGGAAGATCGACCAGCACCGCGTTCAGCTCGCCGCGGGTCTTGGCGGCCAGCGCGGTATCCATTCGCTCGGTGAACTCACCCAGTGACAGCATCCCCAGCCCCACCGCCCGCTGCAGCAGGGTGCCGACATGCTCGCGCTCGGCATCGGTCACCCGGAGATCGCGATCGCCCACCGGGCTGCCGGACTCCGGAACCGGCCGCGTACCAGGAGTGGAAACCGTCTCACCGCCCATGCGATCGAGGGTACCGATGGTCGTGTTCGCGCACATCAGGGCAATCCCTGAGTGGCGAGTACCACGCCGCTACTACTCCAGCCCCTGCTCGATCGCGTAGCGGGTCAGTTCGACCCGGTTGCCGAGCTGCAGCTTGCGCAGGGTGGCCTGGACATGGTTCTCCACCGTGCGGTGGCTCAGGCTCAGGCGGGTGGCGATCTGCTTGGCGGACAGCCCCTTCGCGACCAGCCGCAACACCTCGGTCTCGCGCTCGGTGAGGGCCGGGCGGTGCGGTTCGTCGCGGTCGGCGGGGGCTTGGGCGATACGGCGGTACTCGCCGAGCACCAGACCCGCGAGACCGGGGGTGAACACCGCCTGTCCGGCCGCGGTGGCGCGGACGGCGGCGATCAGCTCCGCGGCCGACGCGCTCTTGACCAGGTAGCCGGTGGCGCCGGCCTTGATCGCGTCGAGCACGTCGTCGCGCTCGGCGGAGGCCGAGAGCACCAGCACCCGGCTCCGCGGCGATACCCGCAGGATCTCGGCGGTGGCCTGGGCGCCGTTGCCGTCGGGCAGCTGCATGTCCATCAGGACGACGGCGGGGCGCACGGCGGTCGCGCGCCGGGTCGCCGCTCCGACACCGTCCGCGGTGGCGGTCACCTGGAACCCCGCCTCCGTGAGATCGCGCGAGACGCCGTCCCGCCACATGGGGTGGTCGTCCACCACCATGACCGAAATACTGTCGGCGGCAACGTCTTCACTCATAGCTCCACCTCCCGGATTCCGGCTCCGCGCGGCACCCGGAACTCCCACTCCGTACCCTCGTCCGTGGTCAGCAGTTCCGCCGTACCACCCAGTGCCTCGATGCGGCCGAGGATGGAGCGAGCCACTCCCATACGGCCCTCGGCGGCGGCGTCGGCGAGGCGGCCGGGCGCGATGCCCGGCCCGTCGTCGCGAACGCTGACAACCACAGCATCGCCCATATCTTCCAGCAAGACATAGGCTTTTGCGCCCGGCCCGGCGTGCCGCTCGGTGTTGGACAGCGCGGCGGCCACGGCGGCGGCGATCTCGTGGGCCGTCCACTCCCCGACCGGTACCGCCTCCCCCGGCGTGGAGACGAAGACCGCCGAGGTCGCCCGGGCGGTCAGCAGGGGACGCAGATCCACCTCGGCGCCGGTCTCGGCCCGGCCGCCCTGCTCGGAGATCAGCACCCGCAGCGCCACCTCCTGTTCTCCGGCATGCAGCGCCAATTCCTCTGTCTCACCGCCTATTTCGGCACCGCGCCGCTTGATGTAGCTGAGCACCTGCAGCACGCCGTCGTGCACCTCGCGCGCGAGCCGCTCCCGCTCCTCGGCGGCGGCGGTCAGGCGCACCGCGGCCTGCAGTTGCCGCTGTGCGCGGCGGGCGGTGTTGGCGGCCAGTCCGATGGCCAGCCCCACCGACACCAGCACCGGTGCGGTGGCATCGCTCCACAGATCCAGTTCCCACTGCTCACGCACGACGATGCTCACCGCGGACACCAGGACCCCCGAGAGCACGCCGCCGATCGGGCCCCACAGGATGGCCGCCGACATCACCGCGTTCGCGGCCCACAGCGTGGTCGGCAGCGTCTGGTGCCCGTGGTACCAGTCGTAATCGGCGACCAGCCGGGTACTGGCCATCAGCACTGTCACGACCGTGAGATCACCGACCACCACGAGCGTCCGTAGCCGGGCCGCATCGCCACTCCCCCACTGCGACAACAGAATCGCCGAGATCACCGACCAGACCATG
Organism: Nocardia thraciensis; assembly: GCF_054782435.1. Classification (NCBI taxonomy): domain Bacteria; kingdom Bacillati; phylum Actinomycetota; class Actinomycetes; order Mycobacteriales; family Nocardiaceae; genus Nocardia; species Nocardia thraciensis. The sequence goes on along the minus strand of NZ_BAAGSM010000037.1, from coordinate 5,698 downwards.
AGCACCCCGATCAGCGCCCAGCTGAGCCCCGGTTCCCGATAGTTGTCCGCCGAGTCGATCTGCTGTCCCACGGCGTACAGGACGGTGACCAGCCGAAAGACCTGCACCGCCCGCCACAGCGGCGTGGTCGCGGCGGTATCGGATTCGGAGTCAGTCCGGGCCCGCATCGGAACCCTTTATGCCCGAACTGATTCCGGGTATCGGATCCTGACCGGGTTCGTCGGGCTCCGCGTGGTACATCGGCTCCCCTGGCTCGCCCGTGTTGAGTTCCTGGTACAGCTCCTCGGGGTTGTCGGCCAGCAAGGAGCGAATGGCCGTGTTGAGCACCGCCACGAACGGCACCGCGAGCAGGCCCCCGGCGATGCCAGCCAGCACCACACCGGCGGTGATCGCCAGCACCACCGCCAGCGGATGGATCCGAACCGCCCGCCCGAGCAGCAGCGGTTGCAGCACATGGCTTTCCAGCTGCATCACCGCGATCGTCACGCCGAGCACGATCAGCGCCGTCACCAGGCCCTTGGTCATCAGGGCCAGGAACACCGCGATCGATCCGGCCAGCAGCGAGCCGATGATCGGAATGAACGCGCCGATGAACACCAGCGATGCCAGCGGCAGTGCCAGCGGCACATTGAGAATCGCCAGCCCCGCCCCGATCCCGATGGCGTCCACCGCGGCCACCGCCACGGTGGCCCGCACATAACCGATCAGCGTTCCGAACCCGAGTTGCCCGGCGAGGCGCACCCGCTCGCGCTGCGCCGTCGGAATGATCCGGGTGACGTACTGCCAGATCTGATCGCCGCTGTAGAGGAAGAAGATGGCGATGAACAGGGTCAGGAAGGCGCCGGTGAGGATCTCCCCGACCGCCGCCGCAGTGGTCAGCGCCCCGCTGGTGAGCGAATCCTGGTTGGACTCCAGGGTTTTGATGATGGTGTTGCCCGCGTTGCGGATCTGGTCGTCGCTCAGGTGCAGGGGCCCGTTGATCAGCCAGTCCTGAATCGTGTGGATGCTGGTCTTGAACTCGTCGGTCAGCTGCGGCACGCCGTTGACGAACTGCTCGATGACGAAGGTGAAGACGCCCGCCAGCAGTCCCAGCGACCCGACCAGCGCCACCAGCACCGCGAGCCCGCGCGGCAGCCCCATCCGCTGCATCCAGTCCACCGCCGGGGACAGCAGCGCGGCCAGCAGCAGCCCGATCGCCAGCGGTATCACCACGGTGGTCAGACGCTGGGCGAGATAGGCGACCGACAACACCGCGACCAGGATCAGCAACAGCCGCCAGGACCACTCCGCCGCCTCCCGCACCAGCGGATGCACCGCATCGGCCGCGCGGCGCGCGGAGCGCTCGCGACCGTTCCCCACGTCACTCACGCCGCGAGCCTATCCGCACCACCCGGCACGGGCACGTGACCGCGCGGAACGGCCGTGCACCGACGGGGGGCCGTCGACGTCACGGGAGCACCGGCGGTCCGGAAGGGCCCGAAACGCTAGATTGGTCCTCGTGTCGGCGCCCTTGGAAGCAAGGGCAATCAAAGTACCTACATGCGGCATTCTCGCAGCCCTGAAACCCGTACAGGATCTGGCAGCCGCATTACGGCCCGGTCCTTCAGCCGGGGGTGAGGGTTCCCCCCGTGGGGTTGGACCCATCCAGTAAGCAACCGGCTGTGCCGACACGCCCGACCTACACGCACGCCCGGCTGTGCCTGCCGGGCCTCTCTTAGCCTGCCCACGCCCGAGCGAACGCCAGGGCACCCCCACGCACGCCACACCCGGAGTGCTGCCCCTGCTCGCACTCAGAGCCACGCCGATACGTGTCTCATAAACGAACCCTTCTCGGGACTGAGACCAGCGTGCGGCCGGAGGTCGGCCGTCCTCGGCAAACAACCACACCAACTGTCTTGAAAACCTGTCTCATAACCTCTAGTCTCAAAACCGTTAGATCAACGGGATTGTGAGACAGGACCGAATCAGTGGCACTCATCGGATACGCCCGAGTCAGCACCACCGACCAAGACCCACAGCTTCAGCTCGACGCGCTGAAGACTGCCGGGTGCAAGCGCACGTTCACGGATCACGGTGTGTCCGGCGCGAAGGCCGTACGGCCGGAGCTGACCAGGTGCCTGGATCATCTTCGTGAGGGTGATGTGCTGACCGTCTGGAAGCTGGATCGGTTGGGCCGCAACACGGTTCACGTTCTCCAGCTCATCGAACAACTGACAGAACGCGGTATCGGCTTCCGGAGCCTCACCGAGGGACTGCACACAGACGGACCAATGGGCAAGGCCATGCTCACGATCATGGCCGCATTCGCCCAACTGGAGCGGGACACTATGATCGAGCGCACCCGGGCCGGACTGGAAGCAGCAGCAGCGAACGGCCGTAGGGGCGGCCGTCCTCGCAAGGTGGATGATGCCGACGCGGCGAAGGCTCGCACGCTGAAGGGGCAGGGTGTGAGCGTCCCGGACATTGCGAAGATGCTCGGATGCTCTCGGGCTACTGCGTATCGGTATCTCTCCGGAGAATGATCCGAACACCAACCAGGCCCCGGTAAGACCGGGGCCTATTTTCGTTTCTGAGCGACTGGATCACCGCTACCCATGCCGTCTGTTGATAGACGGGTACATGGGCTCAACGGGCCATCTGAGACCGGATTTCGAGAGCCTTCCGGATCAGCTGTCGCGCTCCCTCTCCAGCTACAGACTGACCGGCAAGCGTATCGAAGGCTCGGCTATATAGCGCAATCTCGCGCGGCTGGGTGATCGTGAGTTCTGCCGTCACGTTCTCAACCATGACACGTCGGTTGTCGAACATGATGAAGTTCGATATGGGGACACGGTATCGAGTGACCGCCGGAATGACCCCCAGGAGTATCCGGGGCATACCTAGGATGGAGTGCAACCGATCCAACTGCCCGATCATCACTTCATCGGTGCCTACTGAGGTGTACAACGCTTGTTCAGAGATAATGAAATGGAATTTGTGATTCTTCTGGTAAAGGATTCTCTGACGTTCCAAGCGCTTGGATACGCCTTCATCCAGGTCATCAGTTATTCCGTAGAAGTCGATGACGTTGCGAATGATTTCTTCAGCATACTCCGCAGTTTGCAGTAGTCCCGGTATCAATACCGGTTCGAACCATCGCATGAACTGAGTCTCCGACTCCAGCTTTACCGATGCTTGCTGCCTACGTTTAGTGCCCGTTCCAAGCAGACGCCGCCACTCTAGATAAGCGGCTTCGATATTTCGGACGGTTGCTATCAGGTCCGGTAGCTGGTCCTCGGCACCTGTGTGGGTGCACCAAGTCCTGACATCGGCATCGGTTGGCTTGGTCTTGCCGTATTCGATTTTCGACACTTTGGTTTGATGCCAGCCAGCAAGACGAGCAAGTTCGCTCCCGGTCAGTCCAGCGTTAAGGCGAAGCTCTCGGAGCCTTACCCCGAGAGCCTCCTTAGCCTCATGAAGCGAGCTAGTCACTGGTTGGGATACTCCCCTAACGGCGTCGCAAGTGACCAAACACGGCTTTTTACACGCTTGGCGTACTCGACAATGTTTTGGTCTGTGGTGACAGCAGCGCCAGCCCAACGCCCAGATGGCTCGAATACTGTGAAGCCTAGAACCGCGTCATCGAACAACCACCAGTCATCAGCGGTAAGGGAATCAGGCTCTATTAGATGACGGGACAGGTACCTGACATCTTCGCCCGCCTCCACGTTGAAGCGGGCTACAGCTTTCGCGAACAGCGTATAGTCGGTATGAGGCACAGTGACTATACGAGCACGTTTTACCGATACGCCCCGATCGGTTGTAATCCGAATATGGTCAAGCCATGGCCGAAACCATTCGTAGTCGTCTGGTTCGTTTTCGACAAACTTTCGGAACGGCTCGGATTCCTCCGGCGTCTCGTAGGTGTCCTGCGTCTCTAAATGGAACGCTTCGCGATCCGCGTTGTAGAAGAGTTCCAGAAATTCCTTATCCTGCGCTAGTAGCACCGTAGAATTTCCTTTCGACCTTACCCACCTCTACAGCAGTTTCGTCCAGATAGATGTCCATCTGTGCCAGAGCCTCGACATCCGTAACCGGGACACCCGACAAGATGAACGTTCCGCGTCCCGTGTCTGTCATTGTCGTACCTATGAACGTGTCCGGCTCGGCATAGCCAAGCAGCAAATGCGGTATTTCGATGATCTCGGGTGCGTCTGTCTTCCACCCTTGCACAACGTATGTACCTCTGTCCGTGGCGTAGAGGCTCGGGCACCCGCCGCCTGTCGTGCCTCCCTTGCCGAGGAACTGTAACCGCATGATCATTCTCCTATCGGTCGTATGCGTAGATATGCCCACGCACGACCCATGATCCCCCACCTATGCTGCTTGTGTTCTCGGATCAACAAATATGAGCATACTGAAGCATAAGCATGGACCGGGGCTATAACCACTTCGTAGCTTCATAGCTGGCACCCGGGACCGGCTGGAGCTGTCCCGGCTCCGGGTCGCCTTCCAACAGCGGACTACAGGAGTCGGGATGGACGGGCGCACAAGGATCTTCGAGTTCCCCGGAGGCTTCCTGGAAGTCGAGGACTACGGGGACACCGACCCGGAAGACGGTCCCGGGGTCTACATGGAGTCCTACCTCCCAGACCCCCGGACTGGCTCGGAGAAGACCGGCCGGACTACGCCGGAGGCATCGTGAGCTGGCAAGTCGGATTGTTCGTCGTGATCGCTCTACCGCTGACCGTTTTCGTAGTCGCCGTGTTCTGGCCTGAGCGTGCACCGAAGGACCGGACTGTCCAGGCGATTCGGAAACGAATCGAGCAGGAGAATGCGGACGGCTGAAGGGTGCGCCGACGCCCGCGCTCCCCCGGACTCCGTTTCTTGCGTGTATCCGGTAACCGACACTCGACACCCCCGGTCTTCCCGCGCATGTTCTTCCGGGGGTGTTCAGAACTCAGAGGGCAGCCGAGAGAGCGGCCCCAGAAAGCTCACAGACGGACGAACACCGCCCTACCCATAGTCGGGGTATGGGAAAGACGGCTCAGGTGCTCAGGCGAAGTCCATTTACCCCCCGTCCCCCCTCGCGTGCGCGGGTGGACAGTATCCTGAGGGGTGGGTCACAAAGGGTCGAACCGGGGCACCTCCCCAGGGGTATAAGACGTGAGAAACAGCCGGGGGGATACCGGCCGGTTATCAGGGAAGCAGGCCAAGGCCCCGGTAGAGGGGGCCATAGCCCTGGGTATTACTTAGACATATACCGAAGCCGCCGGGTCAAAGGAGGCGGCCATAACTGACCTATCTAACTCAAGGGAGGGCTCCAGCCAGAGCCCGACCCTTTCCGGGGTCGGACTTGTTCATGGACAAGTGTAAGGCAGCGGTTTCCCCAAGCCGCTGCTCTCCATGATTGACATATCCATCAGAACCGGCCATGCCCCATACATGGCCGCTTCTCAATGCATTAGCCCAATTGATGGCAGCGGTCCAAGCCGCTGCCTTTACCCTCTATTCTATTACTAGTCTCTGTGTGCTAATTATCGGCCATGCCGTCCCGCATGGCCGTTCTTCATGTACCTAGTCTATGGCAGCGGTTCCAGGCCGCTGCCTATAACTATCTCCCAGTCCCTGGGATAACCGGATATATAAGTGGGTTAAGACCGTGTCTCATGTCGCTGATTTCGCCTTCGTGAGTTTCTTGTAGCAGGTGAGTGCGGCG
>NZ_BAAGSM010000036.1:0-29860 GCF_054782435.1 Nocardia thraciensis | reverse complement strand
CCGGACGCAACCCGGTCCCATGCTCATGGCAAACCGGTGGTCCCTTCAGGCTGGCAGCCGACAATCCCGGACTTCGCCTGATCGCGGCATCCGAGACGTAGGAGAAGTCGATGTGCCGAGTGGTCGAGTCGACTCCCCAGTCGAGGAGCAGTTGGCAGCTCCATGGGGTCGGCAATGGGTTCACCCATGGGCTCGGATGATCCTTCCCGATCACTTCCGGATGTCTTGACGATCGGGGGGCGCCTCAGCGGTCGAAGCGACCGCTGTCGAGGGCCGAGGTGAAGCCGGACCACTCGGATGCGGTGAAGACCAGGGCAGGACCGGATGGGTTCTTCGAATCACGCACGGCGACAAGGTCGTTGGGGAGGAACGCGGCTTCGACGCAGTTCTTGGATCCCCCGCTGCGGCTACTCTTGAACCACTTCGCGGTAGATAGATCGACCATCAATCTTCGTACTCCTTTGCAACTTGCCGGAGCAGAGCCCGGCTGGCAATGGGGTCCAATGCGCTGCGCCGCAGACTCTCGTATGTCTGATAGTAGCGCTGAACAGCCTTTGGTTTTGCAAGATAAAGATCCCCGGTGAGGCCCTCGACGTAGACAACCGGTGGCTCGAGCGCCTGCCCGGACCTGTCAGTCCCGAACTCGAGAATGACGAACGATTCGACAGGATCGCCCGTCGGAAAACCAGCAGTAAACGGCAGGATCCGGACGCTGATGTTGGACCGGGTGCCGATGTCCCCCAGATGCCGCAACTGAGCGGCCATAACACGCGGTCCGCCCACCATTCCCCGAAGGACTGACTCCCTCAAGACGACGTCGAGCGTTGCAGGTTCGTACTTGCGAGTGATCCTCATCTGCCGCCGCATTCGCAGCTGTACTCGGCGGGAATGCTCCTCGGCGCTGTCCTCGGGGTGAGCCGCGTGCATCAACGCGCTGCCGTATGCCGGAGTCTGCAACAACCCAGGCACGAGTTGAGACTCATACGTTGTCAGACGATGCGCCGATGCCTCGAGCCCGACGTAGAAATCGAAGTTCTCCGGGATAACATCGCCGAACTCGCACCACCAACTCAGCTCATTGCTCTGTGCCGCAAGGGCTTTCATCGCGGCTGTGTGGCTATCATCAAATCCGTAGAGCCTGCACAGCGCCTCGATGTCCACCTCGCGAACGTGCGCGACCATCCCCTTCTCGATCCGCTGTAGCGTGCTCGCGCTGCGTTGGATCAGCGCAGCCGCCTGCTGCAGCGTGAGCCCGCACTCCTCCCTCCCATCGCGCAAGTATCGACCGAGTTGCCGCCGCGGCAGCGTGGATCCGAATTCCGACATGCCCGCCTCCCTCCAGGTTCGCTATGGACCCCGCAAGCAGATCACCGCGCGTACCCCCACGACCCCACCACTGCGGATTCCCATTCAACTACCGCATAACACCAGGAAGCATTGCATTTTTCTCCCCTCCGAGTCGCCAAATCCGCAAGTTGGGGGAACCAATCGCCCTGACAGTGCGTCCAGTAAGGTAGGCGACCAAGCACGAAGGGAGGGCCTGTCGATGGACGTGGGGCAGTCGACGGCAAACGGGCTTTACCAGCAGGCGGTAGCGGGGACGTTCCAGATGGAGGCAGACGCCGCGAAGAACTGCGCGGACGTCTTCCAGCGGTTCGCGGAGTCATTGGACGGAATGATCACCGACACGAACCAGTTACACCGCGCCGATGGGTTCGGAACCTTCGATTCCGCGAAGCTCCTACAGCAGGGATTCGTCGGCAAAGGCATGAAACTGTCGGAGGCACTCAAAGGCATGCGCGAGGCGGCCCTGCGGATGGCCGCTGCATACCTACAAGCGGGCGGACGCATCGAGGAGGCAGAGGCTATGAACAGTCTGGCAATCAAGGCGGCAGGACGTCAGCAGTGACACGGAAGCGACAAGGCGCGTTCTTCGCAGTATTGGTCGCCGCGGCGTTGGCCGCCGGATGCACATCTGACGGCAGTGATTCCCCGGACAGCGCCAGCCAGCCTGCGAGCGGCGTGAACTCGACCAGCATCAACCCTGGTCCCCACGCGCCACAGCCGACCCTGACCGCCCCATCTCTGCAGCCGCCTCCTCAGAAGCAGTACGGCCGACCCGACGTCGCCTTCGACCCGTGCACGTGGATACCCGACGATGTCATGGCACGCGCAGGGTTCGATACCAGCAGCCGGAAACGCAACGACCGGATCGCCGAAACCACGTTCTTGGTCTGCAACTTCAAATCCCAGCCTCGCAACTTGACCATTTTGTCGGGCAACGCAACCTGGGACGAGGATCTACAGAAGAACCGTGCTTGGAGCGAGCCGCTCACTGTCAACGGCAGAGAAGCGATGTGGGTACGCGATCCCGCCATCACCGATGGTTGCGATATCCACCTGCGCACCAAGGTGGGGTTCGTCGACATCGGCACGACACTGACCCTCAAGGGCCTCTCGCAGGACATGAAACCCTGCGACGGTCTGCTGGATATTGCCACCGCCATCGAACCCACGATCGGCAAGGACAACTGACCATGACCGGCGAGAACCAACCGATAGATCCCGGGCAAGCGACCCTGGGTCTGATACTGGGAGTAGACCCCGCACTCCAAAAGTCTCAGAAAACCCAGCAAGGCTCGCAGTACATGCAAGGCCAAGTCAGCCACAAGGGCACCGATGACGATTACATCAAAGACATCGAGCATTGGGATGGCGTGTCGCATCAGGACATGTGGACCCACGCTCAGGCGATGGCGCCTGACGCAATGCATACGACCGCCAAAGAGTGGGGCAAGATCTCCGCTGGCCTCGGTGGCGCACTCTTCGGCCTCAATCTATCCATCCAAAAAGCACTCTCCGACGGTATGCAAGGCAAGACCGCCGATGCAGCCCTGACCGCCGCGAAGAAGTTCGTCGAACAAGGCACGGACGTCCAAGAAGTGATCAAGGCGGTCGGACTTCGGATCGACACGGCGGCCTATGGCGCCGAGGCCGTCAAGCGGTCCGTACCCCCGCCTCCTGCAACAGGTTCGGGCACCACACCGGTTTCGGTTGGCAGTCAAGCCGCCGCGATTCTGCCCCTTCTCGGCGTCGAAACACCCGAGTCTGCAATGGCAGGAGGGAAGAACGCCGAGAACCTTCGCCAAGAGGCCATCGCCGCCATGCGCGCAAATTACGACCCTACCTACGGCCCTGCAGGCCGTGGCGTCCCCACCTTCGTCCCCGTCGACTCCCCCGGTGGCACCGGGCCCGACACCGGCGGCTGGAATCCCGGGACCGGGGGCAATGGTGAGAGTGGCCCCGGGGGTGCGGGTGGGACCGGTAGTGGCACAGGCGGTTCCGGGGAGCAACCGACTGCCGGGGAGCAGCAGGCGACCGAGACTGATGCGGCGAGTACGACTTCCACCGGAGACTCCACGAATTCTGCTGGCAGCCAAGGTAGTCAGTCCAGTTCCCAGGGACAGCAAGGAACCAGCACCACCCCGGCCAGCGCGAGCCCGTCGACGGCGGCCGCGGGGCTCGGCGGTGGTGGGTTCGGTGGTGGCGGTGGTGGCCGCGGCGGCTCCGGCGCATCCGGCGGTGGGGCGGGCGTCGCGGGCGGCACCGGTCAGGGCGGACCCGGGCGCAGTACCACCGGTGTCCCCGGCACCGGAAATCCTGCCGCCGCAGCGGCTTCCGCTCAGGGCGTGGGCAAGCCGGGCATCCCGGGCATGGGCGGCATGCCCATGGGCGCGGGGGCGGGCGCACGCAAGAACGAGGACGAGTCCGAGCGCAAGACCCCGGACTACCTCGTGACCGATCGCGAGGAGGAACTGCTGGGCGTTCGCGACCGCACCGTCCCGCAGGCCATCGGTGCTGATATCCCTGCGGCACAGTCGCACCCGGACAATCGCGAGGGCCGCCGGGGGTGAAGTGGGAGTTCACCCCGGACGAGTTCATGCACCTGTGGAACGAGACCGGTCAGGACCGGTACCCGTTCCCGCTGAAGTTGATCTCGTCCGTACGCTGGCAGAGCGAATTCGCGAGACTCGCGCAGGACCTCCGCGAGCGGTTGCCGCTCCGGGGCGACCCCGACCTGTCCGCCGTGCTGCAGGTCGCCGCGAACCCGGCTGTGTCGCTGGTCATCGTGGGCAAGCGGCGGCGTCCGGTGCGCGCGTACGGCGCGATCGACACCACGGTCGGCGTCACCATGGTGCAGCGACCAGGACTCACCGACGACTTCGGCGGCAATGTCGTGGTCGAGGTCGGCACCCCCGCGATCGTGCCCAAGGTGTTCGCGGCCGTCCTCGGCGATATCCCCCCGGGCCGCCACCCCGCCATGGTGGAGAGCTTCGACAAGATCCGCACCAGCCTCGAATCCTGGACGGGCACAAAGGAAACCACCACCGACCGCATGCGCCGCCTGCTCCGCTCCCCGCGCATCGGTTCCGGCCACATCGAAGCCCTGCGCGGCCTGCAAACCCCCCGACCCCAACCACCCCAGTACCTCAGCTGGTTCGACGTAGAAGGCGACGGCCGCTACGTCCACCGCCAGCAACACAACGACTTTCACATCGAGCCCTGCTCCCAACAGACCATCCGTCGCGAACTCGCCCGCATGGCGCGACAGGATCCGCACCAGCCGGACTGACAGGTACACCGGACTTCAGCACGCCGTGGAGCATGCGTGCCCACGTAACGGTCGGGTCAGACCGAGTTCGATGTCCACGAGTGCGAGCCACGCAGGCAGACGGCGGGCGAGATCGGAGACTGCGACTCAACCCTTTCGGCGCATTCCCACCAGCGCCCCCAGCACCGCCCCCGCCCCGAACAGCGCCGCCCCCGTGCGCGCCGTCATCCCCACCGCTACCCGCGGTTCGATGACAGCCGGTGCGGGAGCGGGGATTTCGGCCTCGGGCTCGTTTTCGCGCGCGGTCGCCGCCCAAGCGGTGGCGAACAGGATGATGCGGGCGGTGATGTAGGCGAAGACCATCAGGCCGATGATCGGGCCGAAGGCGACGCCCGCCGGGCTGGACAGCACGGACTTCAGGTAGAGGCTGGCGATCTGCTTCCAGATCTCGAAGGCCAGCGCCGCCAGCAGGGCCGCCTTCGCCGCGCTCACCAGCGTCACCGGCTGCCGGGGCAGGCGCGCGATGATCCACGCGAAGACGGCCCACGTGGCCAGGATCGCGAGCACCAGCGACACCACCGTGAGCAGAACGCCCACGCCGGGGGCGTTTTCGAGCTTCACCAGGGCCAGCAGATCCTTGCCCAGGCCGCTGCCCGCCAGCGCCGACAGCCCCAGTGATGCCACCATCGCCACACCCAGGCCCAGCAGCGCGAGCAGGTCCGACACCTTGCTGCCGACCCAATTCCCTTCCGGCGCTTTCTGTTCCCACTGTTCGGTGAGCGCCGCCCGTAGGTTGGCCATCCAGCCGAGCCCGGCGTACAGGGCGCCGACCAGTCCGATCACGCCGACGCTGGTGCGCGAGTTGATCGCCTGATCGATGAGGTCGGTCAGCTGGCCGCCGAAGGAACCCGGAATGTTCTCGACGATCTTCTGCTGCACCTCCCGCAGCAGCTCCGGGTTGCGCGACAGGACGAAACCGGCCACCGCGAAACCCACCATCAGCAGCGGAAACAGCGACAGCACAGTGAAATACGTGATCCCGGCGGCGAAGTAGTCGCCGCGCTGGCGCTGATAGCGCCCGCCGGCGCGGATGGCATGGTCCAGCCACGGCCGCGCCTGGACCTCGCCTTCGATGCGCGTCTTGACCTTGCCGAACACCCGTCCTCCCGGAACCCGGCCCCGCGTGGTGGACGGTCAGCGAGCCAGGAAGCCCACCCGCTCGTACACCTGCGCGAGGGTGTTGCCGGCGATTTCCCGAGCGCGCTCGGCACCGGTGCCGAGGATGCGGTCGAGTTCGCCTTGGTCGTCCAGATACTCTTGCACCTTCGCCTGCAGTGGCGTGACAAATTCGACCAGTGCGTCGGCCACATCGCCCTTGAGATCGCCGTAGCCCTTACCCGCATAGTCCTGCTCGAGGGTGACGACCGGCGTATCCGTGAGCGACGACAGGATTACCAGGAGATTGCTCACACCCGGCTTCTTTTCCGGGTCGTAGCGGATCTCGCGCTCGGTGTCGGTGACCGCGGACCGGATCTTCTTCGCCGAGACCTTCGGATCGTCGAGCAGGTTCAGCAGCCCCGCGTCGGTCGCGGCCGACTTGCTCATCTTGGACGTCGGATCCTGCAGGTCGTAGATCTTGGCGGTGCCCGTGACGATGTGCGCCTCCGGGACCACGAAGGTCTTCTTGAAGCGGGTGTTGAACCGCTGCGCCAGGTTCCGGGTCAGCTCCAGGTGCTGGCGCTGATCCTCACCGACCGGGACCTGGTGCGCCCGGTACAGCAGGATGTCGGCGGCCATCAGAACCGGGTAGGTGAACAGGCCGACGGTCGCGTTCTCGGCGCCCTGCTTGAGCGACTTGTCCTTGAACTGGGTCATCCGGCTGGCCTCGCCGAAGCCCGTGATGCAGTTGAGCACCCAGGTCAGCTCGGCGTGCTCGGGCACCTGGCTCTGCACGAACAGCGTCGACCGCTTGGGGTCGATGCCCAGCGCCAGCAGCTGCGCCGCCGCCCGCTTGGTACGGTTGCGCAGTTGCTTCGGATCCTGCGGAACGGTGATCGCGTGCATGTCGGGGATGAAGTAGAGGGCGTCGTAGTCGTCCTGCAGCCGCACCCAATACTGCAGCGCGCCAAGGTAGTTGCCGAGGTGGAAGGAATCGCTGGTCGGCTGGATCCCGGACAGGACCCGCTGCTTGCGTTCACCGGACGTGACAGGACTCGACATGCTCAGATCTTCGCATGCCGGGGACAGCGGACCGTCGGCACCACCTGACCGTCGTTCGCTAAGATTCAGCAAACGGTAAAGTCATGGTCACACGTCCAGAAACAGCAATGTCGAGTTCACCCTCCGATCGTGCCGCGATTACCCAGCGTCCGCGTGTCGCTGGTGCACTGCCGCGCATGCCCGGACTCTCCCGGCGGCATCTGTTCGGATCGGCGATCACGCTGGCCGCCGGTTCGGCCACCATGTCACTGCTGCCGCCCTCGCTGCATCGCGCCATGGCCGCGCCCGTGCCGCCGGGCGGGATGGGGGCCATCGAGCACGTGATTCTGTTGATGCAGGAGAACCGCTCGTTCGATCACTACTTCGGGAGCCTGCGGGGCGTGCGGGGGTTCTCCGACGCCGCACCGCTGCGACTGCGGAACGGCGCCTCGGTCTTTCGGCAGCCGACCTCGACGCCGAACGAGGCGGTACTGCCGTTCTCGCTGCGGCAGGCGGCCGCGCAGGCGGGGCGGCCCGACACCGATATCCAGTACCTCGACAGCCTGAACCACGAGTGGAACGGCAGCACCGCGGCGTGGGCGCGGGGGTGGTGGGACGGCTGGATTCCGGCGAAGACCGCGGCGACCATGACCTATTACGAGCGCCGGGACCTGCCGCTGCACTACGAACTGGCCGACACGTTCACGCTGTGCGACGCCTACCACTGCTCGCTGTTCGGCGGGACCAATCCGAATCGCAACTACTTCTTCACCGGCACCACCGGATACGAGCCCGGGACCGACCGGCGCGCGGTCGACAACGACGCCTACGACGGCGCCCATCCCGGCTACGACTGGACCACCTATCCGGAACGGCTGGAGGCCGCGGACATCTCGTGGCAGATCTACCAGGAGTGGGACAACTTCACCGACAATCCGGTGGAGTACTTCGCGCCGTTCAAACGCATCGGGGCCAAGCTGCTGGCCGAGGTCGACGGCGGCTTTCCGACGACGGAGAAGTTCTACGAGGCGCTGCGGGAGAAGCCTCCCGAGGAACGGCAGCGCCTGTTGGCGCAGTTGAGCGCGGCGCGGGCGAAACTGAGCCCGGACGAGCTGAGTCTTTTCGACCGTGCGATGTACCGCAGTGAGCCGGATACGCTGCTGCGGCGGGTCGCCGCGGATATCGAGGCGCGGAGGCTGCCCAAGGTCAGCTGGCTGGTGCCGCCGGAGAGGTACAGCGAGCATCCCTCCGGGTCGACGCCGCTCGGGAGCGCCGGGCTGATCTACCAGCTGCTGGATATCGTCGCCTCCGACCCCGAAACCTGGTCCAAGACCGCTATTTTCATCAATTTCGACGAGAACGACGGGTACTTCGATCACGTGGCGTCGCCGGTGCCGCCGGAGCCGGGTGAGGACTGGTACGACGGCAAGGCGATCGGGCTGGGGCCGCGGGTGCCGATGACGGTGGTATCACCCTGGACCATTGGCGGTTTCGTCGATTCCGAAGTATTCGACCACACATCGGTGTTGCGCTTTCTGGAGCACTGGACGGGGGTGCGCGAGCCGAATATCAGCGAGTGGCGGCGGACCGTGTGCGGGGACATGCGCTCGGTGTTCGATTTCGCGAGCGCGGGCGAGCCACCGAGACTCGCTGAGCCCGCGCCGGTTTCACAGCCTGTCGGTCGTTGGAAGCCGTCGCCGCCGCAGCGGCAGGCGCTGCCGGAACAGGAGCCCGGCGCGCGGCCCGCACGCCCGCTCCCGTACCAACCGGCGGTTTCCGCCACGCTGTCCAAGTCGACGCTGGAGATCACGCTGACCAATTCCGGTGCGGCATCGGCTCATTTCGCCATCTACCCGTTCGGCGGGGAGGCCGCGACCCCGCGGCATCTCGACGTCTCGGACGAACAGACCGAGAAGTTCACCGTGGACGGTGTCTACGACCTGTCGATCCAGGGCCCGAACCGATTCTGGTTCGAGTTGCGCGGAACTGCCGGCGGGCGGGCGTCCCGCGTCGAAACCACCACGGCGCCAACGGGTTCCGATCTGAAACTGACCCTCACCAACCATGCCGACCGCTCGGTGGCACTGGTGGCCACTCCCCTCCGCTACAACGGCGCCCGCCAACGCATCGACCTCGTCGCCGGTGGCGCCCTGGTCCTCGACTGGCCCACCCGAAACGGTTGGTACGACATCGAACTCACCGCCCCGCGCGACCCCGACTTCCGCCGCCGAATCACGGGCCGAGTAGAGAACGGCCAGCCAGGCACCAGCGGCGACGGCCGGCACGCTCTTGGTAATCCCGGCGTGGCGCACGGATACGCGTTCCGGCGCGCTACCCCGCGTGGCGCTGGGCGTGGTTGAGGGGTTTATGGCCCTGACCAGCTGGCTCCAGGGCGACCTACCTATGTCCCGCGCCGAGCTGATCGACCACACCACCGATGTCTTCGTCCTGCTCGCCGACCGCCTGCGCTGAGCCGGTGTGCGGCTACAGCGTCAGGGCGGCGGCGTCGAGAGGTGGTTTGCCTTGGAGGACCACCCGGTAGGCGGCGCCGTAGGAGGACCAGGTGGCGGCGGCGGCGCGCATCGCCTCGGTGAACCAGGCCAGTTGGTTCGGCTGGTCGGCGAGCAACTGGTCCGAATCCCGGATCACCGCAACGTATCCCGGGGCCTCACCGACGAAATCGGACAGGTCGCGGAGGCATTCGTCGAAGGCGTCCTTGTTCTCACCGAAGTAGTACGGGAATTGGAAGGCGGCGGCGAACTCGTCGAAAACGCCTGCGGTGGTGCGCATCTTGGCACCCCGCAGTTCGCGGACCAGATAGCCCGCGGGCGCTTGATAGCGGACGCTGCTGAATTCGCCGTCGCCGACCGCCAACGCACCCAGCGCGGGGCCGGGTGCGGGTCGGGCCCGCTCCGCCGCCGGGTCACCCGAACTGCCGGACAGGAACTGCGACAACGTCATCGGCGTGCTCATCGGCGCCCTCACCGCATCCTCGTGAACGTCTTGTAGTGGTCACCGGTGTAGTAGGCCGAGCCGTCGCTGCCGGTGACTATGCGTTCGGCATCGCGGGTCTGGCCGCGCTTCTTCGGGTTCACGTCCCATTCCTTATAGGTGATCGATTTCCCGGAGGAGTCCGTTTTCGACAGTGTTCCATCGCGATTCATCCACTGGTCGCCGCCCTTGGTGCCGGGCGAACCGGCCGAGTCCGGCCAGCGACCGGCGTCGATCTCCTGCAGCGTCTGATAGGCCCGGTCGGGGACGCCCGGCGCGCGGCTGGTCACGGGCGCGGCGGATGCGTTGCCCGCCTTCGCAGTCGCCTTGGCCGTGGCGCTCGCGGTACCGGTCGTCGAGGCGCCGGAGCCGGAATCCGTACCGCCGCGCAGCGCGAGCACGCCCGCGACCACCACCGCCAGCACCAGCCCGGCCAGCACCAGCAGCGTGCGAATCCGCTTGTCGGACAGGTTCATCGGTACTGCACCGTCACCGGGGCGTGGTCCGACCAGCGCAGCGCGTACTCCGGGGCGCGTTCCACCACGGCCTGTTTGGCGCGCGCCGCGATCTCCCCGCGAGCCAGCTGGTAGTCGATGCGCCACCCCGCGTCGTTGTCGTAGGCGCGGCCGCGGTAGGACCACCAGCTGTACGGGCCGGGGACACCCGGATGCAGCGTGCGCACCACATCCACGTAACCGGCGGCAAGTATCTCGTCGATCCAGGCGCGCTCACCCGGCAGGAAGCCGGAGTTCTTCACGTTGCCCTTCCAGTTCTTGATGTCCAGCTCGGTGTGGCCGATATTCCAGTCGCCGCTGATCACGAAGTCACGGGTTCGCGACTTCAGATGCGCCCCCAGCTCGCCCAGGAAGCGGTACTTCTCGTCCTGCATCGGCGTGTCGGCCTCGCCCGTGTGCACATACACGCTCGCGACGGTCAGCTCGTCGAACTCGGCCTCGATATAGCGGCCGACCCCGTCGAACTCGGCGCTGCCGAACCCGATGCGCACCGCACGCGGCTCGCGCCGGGACAGGATCCCGACCCCCGCGCGGCCCTTCGTCCCCGGTTCGGCATGCGCCAGGTGCCATCCGGACTCGAGCGCGGGCGCCAGCGCCCTGCGGGTCTGCTCGTCGGTTGCCCGGGTCTCCTGGAGGCAGATGATGTCGGCCTCGGTGACCGCCAGCCACTCGAGCATCCCCTTGCCCGTCTTCCCGGTCGCGGCGCGCACGCCGTTCACGTTGATTGTCGAGATCGTGCAATAGGAGGAGTAATCGTCCGACTGGGCCGCGGAGAACAGTTCGTCTGAGTGCACGCCTCACGATATCTCGGGACCGCGGCGCGGGGGCGTTGCTGTGCCGTACCTGGCCCACGAGCCACACGGCCCATCGGTCGCGCGCGCCAGGGACACGGTCGACGCGGTGACGAACCCGGCGGCACCCGCGGTTCCTCGACGTCGCACCGCCCTGCGGTAGCGCCGCGGACCGTACAATTCAGGGCATAACACTCCCTGCGGACATCGAGGTCCAGGAAGGGGTGACGACGATGACGTCCGGCACCGCCCACTCCACCGTCCCGCTCATGCCGATGCCAGCCCTGCACACCGGATCCGGGGATCCGCTGTTGCTGCTGCACGGATTCATGCTCTCGCCACACTGCTGGGAACAGGTGGCGTTCCGGTTGTCCGGCACGTGTGAGGTGTTCGCTCCGGCGTTCACCGGGCACTGGGGCGGTCCGGAACTGCACGGCTGGTACCTCGACATCGACGTCCTGGCCGACCGCGTCGAGGCTCAGCTCGACGAATTGGGTTGGCGCACATGTCATATCGCGGGAAATTCGCTCGGCGCCTGGGTGGGTTTCGAGCTCGCCCGCCGGGGCCGGGCACGCACCCTGACCGCGATCGCACCGGCCGGTGGCTGGAATACGCCGTCGCTGCTGCAGTTTCGGGTAGGGCTGAAATTCCTGTCGCTGGTGCCGGTGGTCGAGATCGGCAAGCGACTGCCGCCGCCGATTCGATTGAGCGCTCCCGCAAGGCAATTGGTCTCGATGCTGTTGAGCAAGAACACCACAGCGGCGGCCCGGCGCGGCATCGAGGCGGCGATCACCTCGGCCCTGAACTGTTCCGCGATGCTGCCACTGCTGGCCGGTGGGCTGCGCATGCCCGCGCTGGAAGACCTGTCGACGCTGCCGACTCCGGTCCGCCTGCTGATGTCCGAATTCGACCGCGTGATCCCGACTCGCTCGTTCGCCAGGCGTTTTCTGCGCGAACTGCCCGAATCCGCCGACCGCATCATGGTGCACGGCGTCGGCCATGTCCCGATGCTGGAGGCGCCCGACCGCATCGCGACGCTCATTGCCGAACACATCTATGCCAGCCGCACGCATCTGCGTGCGGTCTGAGGGAGGTCGGCGGATCGGTCGAACCCCTCGGCGCCGATCCGCCGACCGACTCGGCAGTGCACCGGCCCTCAGGACCCCAGCAGGCCCTTGGCTATGTGAGTCACCTGGATCTCGTTGCTGCCCGCGTAGATCATCAGCGACTTGGCGTCGCGGGCGAGCTGTTCCACGCGGTATTCGGTCATGTAGCCGTTGCCGCCGAACAGCTGGATCGCCTCCATGGCGACGTCGGTCGCGGCCTCCGAGCAGTACAGCTTGATGGCCGACGCCTCCGCGAGCGTCGGCGGCTTACCGGCGCGGGCGCGCTCGATGGAGTTGAACACCATGTTCTGCACGTTGATTCGCGCCACCTCCATCTTGGCCAACTTGAGCTGCACGAGCTGGAAGCGGCCGATCTCCTGGCCCCAGAGCTTGCGGTTCTTGGCGTAATCGATACAGAGCCGGTGACATTCGTTGATGATGCCCAGCGCCATGAACCCCACGCCGATGCGCTCGGCGGTGAAACTCGAACGGGCGCTTTCGCGTCCGTCGCCGCCCTTGTGCTCCTCGGTCTCGCCCAGCAGCCGATCCCTGCCCAGCCGGACGTTGTCGAAGAACAGCTCGCCGGTCGGAGAGGCGTGCAGGCCCATCTTCCGGAAGGGCTTGCCCTGGGTGAAGCCCTCCATGCCCTTGTCGAGCACGAAGGTCAGCACCTTGCGCTCGCGTTTGTCGTCTTTACCCGAACCCGCCCCGGCGTGACCTGAACCTCCCCCGGCTCGACCCGAACCCGCCCCGGCATGCTCTTGGCCGGGGTCGAGCTTGGCGTAGACGATCACGGTGTCGGCGTAGGGGCCGTTGGTGATGAACGTCTTCTGACCGTTGAGGATGTAGTCCTCGCCGTCGCGCCGGACGTAGGTCTTCATGCCGCCGAAGGCGTCCGATCCGGAATCCGGCTCGGTGATCGCCCACGCCGCAACATTTTTCATGGTCACGATGTCCTTGAGCCACCGCTCCTGCTGCGCGAGCGTGCCGCGCGACATGATGGTGGCGGCCCCGAGACCGATGGATACGCCCATCGAACTGACCAGGCCCATGCAGACCCCGGAGAGTTCGCCGATCAGCACCGCCATCAGCGATTCCTGCCCGCCGAAGGGGCCGCCGCCCTCCCCATCGTTCCGGCGAGCGCCGGAATCCACCGACTCTTCCCGCTGGCGGCGCTTGGCCAGCAGCTCGTCGACCGCCTCCCCGCCCATCGCGTCGATCCCGAACTCCGCGAACAGCTTCCGCAGGATCGGATACGGCTGCATCTCGCCGCTCTCGAGCGCGTCGAGATGCGGGCGGACCTCCTTGGCGATGAAGCCGCGCACCGCGTCGCGAATCAGTTCATCGGTCTCGGACCATTCGAACATCGTTGTTCTCCAATAGGTTTCGGGCTACGGCAACCGGGCGGCGATATCGTCGATCAGCCAGGGGCCCTCGGTCTCGATGGTTTTGACATCGTGCCAGCCTGCCAACTCGGAGATGGCCTCGCCCTGCACCGCGAACACCTTGCCCGTGATCGGGCACTTGTCGCTGGCCAGATAGGCCACCAGCGGGGAGATATTGGCCGGGCTGAAGGCGTCGAACTCGCCCTCGGGCACCTCGGCGGCGAAGATGGCGCCCATGCCCGGGGTGGCCAGGGTCAGCCGGGTGCGTGCCATCGGCGCGATCGCGTTGACCCGGACGCCGTAGCGCTCCAGTTCGTCGGCGGCGACCAGGGTCAGCGCCGCGATACCCGCCTTGGCCGCACCGTAGTTGGCCTGGCCCGCGTTGGGCACCGTGACCCCGGAGGCGGAGGCGGTGTTGACGACCGCGGCGTTGGGCTGATTGCCCGCCTTGGACTGATCCTTCCAGTACGCGGCCGCGTGCCGCAGCAGGTTGAAGTGGCCCTTCAGGTGCACGGCGATGACCGCGTCCCACTGGGACTCCTCGAGGCCCGCGATGAATCCGTCGCGCAGGATGCCCGCGTTGTTGATCACGATGTCGAGCTTGCCGAACTCCGAAACGGCCTGATCCACAAGCTCTTTCGCGCCGTCCCAGGTGGCGATGTTCGCGGTGTTGGCGGCCGCCTTTCCACCCGCGGCGGTGATCTCGTTCACCACCTCCTGCGCCGGGCCGACGTCGGCGCCCTCACCCGCGTTGTCGCCGCCGAGGTCGTTGACGACCACCGCCGCGCCCTCGGCCGCGAACAGCAGCGCGTGCTCGCGCCCGATGCCGCGCCCGGCGCCGGTGATGACGGCGACCTTGCCCTCCAGTGCGCCCATGTGTGTTGTCTCCTATCCAACGAGTGTGCCGGTTGCCCGGACGTGTCGATTCCGGCCAAAAGCGTGCCGGAAAGACGGAAATGACCATGCCGTGCCGGAAGATGGAAGCGACGATGCCGTGCCGTAAGACGGAAGCGACGATGCCGTGCCGTAAGACGGAAGCGACGATGCCGTGCCGTAAGACGGAAGTGACGATCAGTCCGTGATTTCGGCGACACCGTCACTCAACACGACGTCGTCTCCCCGCATCGTCTCGAATGCGTATGTAGTTATCCCGTTGTCCGACTTCACCTTCCAGATCCTGGTCTGCAGATCGTCGCCCGGGAAGACCATCTTCGCGAAGCGCACCGCGAAGCGTTTCAGCCGGTTGACATCCGAACCTCCGACCTCGGTCAGCACCGCCCACGAGGCGAAAGCCATCGTGCACAGGCCGTGCGCGATGATGCCGGGCAGCCCGGCATCCTTGGCGACCTCCTCGTCCAGGTGCAGCGGCACCGGATCGCCGGAAGCCGGTGCGTAGCGGTAGGTCTGGTCGTCGTCGATGTGCTGCGGCACCATGGCGACCGGATCCCGCGACCGCAGGCTCTCGTCGAACTTGTGCCCGGGCGCCTGCTCCCCGACCGTCTTGCCCGCATCGATATTCCGGAAGAACGCCGTCAGGTACTGCTCGTTGACGAGTTCGCCTGCCTCGTCGCGGCTTTCGATGTGGATGGCGATGGTACTGCCATTGGCCCGGCCCGCGTAGCCGATCGCCCGGGCCCGCGACACCAGCATCTCACCGGGCCGGATCGGGCGATGGAAGTGGAAGTCCTGCTCGCCGTGCACCACCCGGCCGAAGATGTCCATCGGCGCCACATCGATGACCGGCACCATCATGGCGTCGAAGACCGGCACGATCGCGAAGATCGGCGAGGCCACGTCGCCGTCGCGGTGTGCCGCGATGGGATCGTTGGTGGCGGCGGCGTATTCGGCGATCCGCCCGCGCAGGACCTCGAATCGCTCCTCGTCACACCAGGTGTTCAGGCCGGAGTCGTCGAATTCGACGACCCGGCCCTCGGTACCCGTACTCACTTGGCCGCCAGCGCCTCGAGCTGCTCGAGGGACTTCTCGAGCTGCTTCATGCCGTCCTTCTCCACGGCCTTGCCGAGCGCGCCCTTGATGAGCGCCCCCTCGAAGTCGCCGTTCACGGCCAGCTCGCTGCCGCCGTCCGCCGCGCTGATGGTGAAGGTGAATTCCACCTTGACACCGGCCATTCCGGTCGCGGTCAGCGTCAGCTTGCTGGGCGCGTCAACGGCCGCCACGTTCCACTCGAACTTGTTGGCCATGCCGAGCATGACGACCTTGGCGACCAGCTTGTTGCCCACCTCCAGCGTCGCCGGGGGCTCCTCCATCCACCGCTCGTGGATGGAAAACCAGTCACCCCAGGTATTCGGATTCCCCACAACCGCCCACAGGGCGTCAGGAGCAGCAGACAACTTCTTGGTGTATTCGATGTGGCCCATGATGTTCTCTTTCCCCACGTCGTTCCGGCGACGCCGGAATCCAGTGGTGCGTTGTGTTCGAAAGTTGAGGCCGGCCCCGGCATTCGCCGGGATGACGAGTGCGGAACAGAACCGTGAGGACGACCGCGGAACAGAGCCGTCAGGACGACCGCGGAGCGCTTTTGGCCGGGGTCACCTATCCGCGCGCTGGTACGCCGTCACGATCGCCGCGCCGCCCAGCCCGATGTTGTGTTGCAGTGCCGCAGTCACATTCGGCACCTGGCGCTTGTCGGCCGTGCCGCGCAGCTGCCAAGTCAGCTCGCTGCATTGGGCCAAACCCGTGGCGCCCAAGGGATGTCCCTTGGAGATCAGGCCGCCGGAGGGGTTGACGACCCACTTGCCGCCGTAGGTGGTCTGGTCGGCGTCGAGCAGCTTTCCGGCCTCGCCCTCGCCGCACAGGCCCAGCGCCTCGTACAGCAGCAGTTCGTTGGCCGAGAAGCAGTCGTGCAGCTCGATGACCTGGAAATCCTCGGCGCCCAGACCGGCCTGGTCGTAAACCTGCCGTGCCGCTCGGACATTCATGTCGTAGCCGATGATGCCCTTGGCCGTGCCGTCGAAGGTCGAGGCGAAGTCGGTGGTCATGGCCTGTCCGACGATCTCCACCGCTTGGCCCGCCAGGTTGTGCTTGTTGACGAATGCCTCGGAGGCGAGGATCGCCGCGCCGGAGCCGTCGGAGGTCGGCGAGCACTGCAACTTGGTCAGCGGGTCGTAGATCATCCGCGCGTCCAGGATGTCCTGCATCGAATACGCGTCCTGGAACTGCGAATACGGGTTGTTGACCGAATGCCTGTGGTTCTTGTACCCGATCTTCGCGAAGTGCTCGGCGGTGGTGCCGTAGGCCTTCATGTGCTCACGACCGGCCGCGCCGAACATCCACGGCGCGGGCGGGAACAGCACCTCGGAGATCTCGGCCAGCGCCATCATGTGCTTGGCCATCGGCTGCTCGCGGTCGTCCCAGGTCGAGCCGAGCGATCCGGGCTGCATCTTCTCGAAGCCGAGCGCCAGCGTGCAGTCGGCCAGGCCGCCCCGAATCGCCTGTGCCGCAAGGTACAGCGCGGTGGAACCGGTCGAGCAGTTGTTGTTGACGTTGACGACCGGGATGCCGGTCATGCCCAACTCGTAGACGGCCCGCTGGCCCGAGGTGGACTCGCCGTACACGTAGCCGACGTAGGCCTGCTGCACCTGATCGTAGGAAATCCCCGCGTCCGCAAGCGCTTTCGTGCCCGACTCGCGCGCCATGTCCGGGTAGTCCCAGTCGCTGCCGTCCTCGTTCTTGCGCCGCCCCGGCTTCTCGAACTTCGTCATGCCGACGCCGACGACGTAGACCTTGTTCGCCATCGAACTCCTCACATCCGGCCACCCACCTCGATGGGCGGCATGCGCCGATCCAGCGGATCGAACCTGGAAACAAACATACAAGGCTGTATGTAACTAGGCAAGGGGCGTGCCGGAAACAGAGATGGAGAGCGTGGCGAGGGCGATAGGTCGGGGCGAGGTCAGGTGCTGGAGCGCAGGCCCGGCAGGGTGGATTCCGCGGCGAGGCGCAGGTGTGACGCGGCGCGCTTCCAACGTCGGTGCGCGCGGTCGGAATCGGGATCGATGAAGTTGGACACCAGAATTCCGCGCAGCGCGTCCATCGCGGTGTAGACGAAGTCGCGCGCGATCTTCCGGTCCACCTCGTCGGGAACCAACTGGGCCACCGCCGTCAGCACGGCGTTGTTGACGAACGGCTCGACCTTCGCCATCTCGGCAGCCAGTACCCGGTCGACGCGACCGGCCACCCACAGCTCCATCGCGGCGACGAACAGCGGACCCTGGTGCAGTTCCCAGAGGAATTCCAGGACGGCCGCGACCGGATCTCCCTCGGCGCGGAAGCGGCCGAGTTCCTGCATGGCGGCGTCGGTGCGGCGCTGGGCGAGATGACTGATCGCGGCCACGACGAGGTCGGTCTTGGAGCCGAAGTGGTGCACCTGCGCGCCGCGGGTGACGCCCGCGCGCTCGGCGACCCGCGGCGTCGTGGTGCCCGCGTAGCCGTATTCGACCAGGCAGTCGATCGTCGCGTCGAGCAGCCGGACGCGCATCTCGCTGCTGCGCTGCTCCTGCGTGCGACGCTGGGGTTTCGAGACTACGGGCCTGGCCATTCCTAGAATTCTACACTTACGTACAGATCTGCATGGAATCGACTCGGCATGCGGCTCCGGCCTTCCCGATACGCCCCGCTACCCATATTCCAGCACGCCGCCCTCTACGCATTCCCAGCACGCCACCCCCTTACATCCGGGCACGCCCGCCCCGCATTCCCGTCACCGCACTAGCCCCGCATCCCCGCCATCGCGCCCGCCCTGAATTCTCGTCACCGCACTCGCCCGCATTCCCGTCACCGCGCTCGCCCCGTATCCCCGCCACCGCGCCCTCCCGGCATTCCCGGCACCGCGCCCTCCTTGCATTTCCGGCGTGCTTTTGGCCGGGATCCACACCGCGATGGTGGTTCCGGCCAAAAACATGCCGGGGAATGCGGGCGGGTGGCCGGACTGCGAACGAAAGTGCCGAACAGGCGAACCGGAGTGCAATGACATTGCCACCGCCACAACCGGCTACATACCGTGTGAATTGTCGATCGAGCCAGGGGGACCGCATCGACTTCGGTTTCGAAAATGTTAACACAATTCCCACGGGGCGGTACGAGATGGCAACAAAAACATCGACGACGGGAAGAATCGATCCCGGTGCGTCGGACTACGACCGATGGAACCGGTTCTATGCCGACCATATGGCGGCGCTCGACGCGGGCGACGTCACGAACTGGTCGGCAGATTTCCTACCGGAGGCCACTTTTACCGCGAGCGGGATCGAGCATCCGTTGCGCGGAGCCGGGCAGATCGAGCAGGCGGCGGCCGCGGGGCATGCGGCGCGGACGAAGTCCGGCATCCGGCACCGGCATCTGGTATCGATGCTGCGTATCGAGCCGCGCACCCCGATCCTGACCCGGGCGACCAGCTACGTACTGGTCATCGAATCCCGGGTCGGCGGCGGGTCCGAGATCTACGCCAGCACGCTCTGCGAGGACCTGCTGGTTCGCCGCGGCGACCGCTGGCGGATCCGGTACCGCCGCGTCACCCGCGACGACAAGCCCTGGGAGCGCGCGTGACCGCCATCGACGTCGAGCAGTTCTACGCCGACCAGGTGCAGGCACTGGACCGGGGCGACCTCGCCGCCTACGCCGCGACATTCCTTCCCGATGCGGTCTTCCGCATCGCCGGTCGGCGCACATTGCTCGGGCGGGCCCAGATCGTCGACCACAGCCGCACACTTCGGGCAGAACGGTCGGCGCGCAATGCGGTGCAGCGTCACTACATGTCCAATTATTCGGTCGATTCGACGGCGGCGGGAGCGCTGGTGCGCGCCATTGTGCTCACCGTGGAATCCGCGCCGGGACAACCGGCCCGACCGACCGGAATTATTTCATGTGAGGACATTCTCACTCTCGATACCGGGGGCCGATATCTGGTCGAGCTGCGAACCGCGAAGCGCCTCGCATAGCCCGCACCGCCACCATTTACATCGCCGGATCCGAATACCGGCGCGGCTGATTCAGGAGTCCTGATGTCAAACGACCGCAGAGTCGTCGTCACGGGTATCGGTGTGGTTGCACCGGGTATGCCCGGACGGAAGAATTTTTGGAATCTCATCGCCAGTGGGCGCACCGCGACCCGGCGGATGACCCTCGTCGATCCCACGCCGTTCCGCTCGCAGGTCGCCGCCGAGGTCGACTTCGACCCGCTGATGTGCGGGCTGAGTCCCACCGAGACCGCGAGGATGGACCGGGTCGGGCAGTTCGCCCTGGTCGCCGCGCGCGAGGCGCTGGTGGACAGCGGCCTCGAGTTCGACCGCACCGATCCGACCGATACGGGGGTCGTGGTGGGCACGGCCGTGGGC
Source organism: Nocardia thraciensis (assembly GCF_054782435.1). NCBI lineage: Bacteria > Bacillati > Actinomycetota > Actinomycetes > Mycobacteriales > Nocardiaceae > Nocardia > Nocardia thraciensis. The sequence goes on along the minus strand of NZ_BAAGSM010000036.1, from coordinate 9,908 downwards.
TCGACGCCCGGCCTGGAATCGGAATACGTCCGGATGAGCGACCGGGGGCGGCTGTGGGAGGTGGCCGAGAGCGAGGCGTCGCCGAACTACTACTCCTATTACATCCCCAGCTCCATCGCCGCCGAGCTGGCGATGGAAGTCGGTGCGCAGGGCCCGGTTTCGGTGGTGTCCAGCGGCTGCACCTCGGGGCTGGATTCGGTCGCGCACGCGGTCGAACTGGTCCGGGAGGGCACGATCGAGCGGGCGGTGTGCGGCGCCTCGGACGCGCCGATCTCCCCGATCACCATCGCGTGCTTCGACGCGATCAAGGCCACCACGCCCCGGCTGGAGCATCCCGAGCGCGCGTCGCGGCCGTTCGACCTGTCCCGCAACGGTTTCGTGCTCGGCGAGGGCGCGGCCATGTTCGTCATCGAGGAACTGTCGGCCGCGATGCGCCGCGGGGTGCCGATCTACGGCGAGATCAGCGGATTCGCCGGGCGGTGCAACGCGTACCACATGACCGGGCTGCGCCCGGACGGCGCGGAGATGGCCGCCGCCATCACCTCCGCGCTGCGGCAGGCCCGGATCGCGCCGACGGAGATCGGCTACATCAACGCGCACGGGTCCGGCACCAAACAGAACGACCGGCACGAGACCGCCGCGTTCAAGCGCGCGCTGGGCGACCACGCGTACCGGACGCCGATCAGTTCGATCAAGTCGATGGTCGGACATTCGCTGGGCGCCATCGGCTCCATCGAGATCGCCGCCTGCCTGCTCGCCCTCACCAGCGACTTGCTGCCCCCGACCGCCAACTGGACCGAGCGGGATCCGGAATGCGACCTGGACTACATCCCGGGCGAGGCGCGACCGGCGGCGCTGGATCACGCCCTGACCGTCGGCAGCGGTTTCGGCGGATTCCAGAGCGCGATGATCATCTCCCGGGTGGGTGCGCGATGAGCGCCGTCATCACGGGGCTGGGCGTGATCTCGCCGTTCGGGCTCGGCGCCGACGCCCACTGGTCGGCGACGCTCGAGGCCGCCAACGCCATCGCGCCGATCACCCGGTTCGACGGCGGTCACTACGCGACGGGCGTCGCGGGCGAGTTGACCGAGTTCGATCCGCGGGCGCACCTGCCCGCCCGGCTGCTGCCACAGACCGATCGGGTCACCCAGTTCGCACTGGTCGCGGCGCAGGAGGCGCTCGACGACGCACACCTGTCCCCGGACGATCTCGCCGGATACTCGGCGGCGGTGGTCACGGCCAACAACGGCGGCGGCTTCGAATTCGCGCAGAAGGAGATGCAGGCGCTCTGGGCGCAGGGGCCCGACCACGTCAGCGCCTATCAGTCCTTCGCCTGGTTCTACGCGGTCAACTCCGGGCAGATCTCCATCCGGCACGGGATGAAGGGATCGGGGCGGGCGCTGGTCGCCGACGATGCGGGCGGCATGGAGACGATCGGACAGGCTCGACGGCAATTACGTTCCGCCACAGCGGATCCCGGCGTAGACGGCTGCCGGGTGGTACTGGCCGGGGCGGTGGACACGAATGCCTGCCCGTGGGGCTGGGCGGCGTATACCAGCGCCGGTCTGATGACCACCGGAGCCGACCCGGACACGGCGTACCGGCCGTTCTCCCCCGGCGCCTCCGGATTCGTCTCCGGCGAGGGCGGCGCGCTGGTGACCGTGCAGCCGGACCTAGCGCCCGACGGGTCCCGGCCGCAGCGCTCGTACGCCGAAATCGCCGGGTTCGCCTCGACTTTCGACGGCCGGGGCGCATCGGGAGCGGGCCTCGAACGGGCGATCCGCAGGGCGCTGGCGGATGCCGAGGCGGGTCCGGACGAGGTCGACGTGATCTTCGCCGACGGATTCGGCACCGCGGACATGGACGAGCAGGAGGTGCGGGCGATCACCGCCGTCTTCGGCGCGGGCGCCGTGCCCGTCACCGTGCCCAAGGCCGGAATCGGCCGGGTCGGTTGCGGTTCCGGCGCCCTGGACATCGCCACCGCGTGCCTGGCGTTGCGGGCCGGTGTCATCCCGCCCACTCGCGTCTACCCGCGCTCGCTGCGCGCCCGGGACCTGGATATCCCGGACCGACCCGTTCCCGCGGACCTCGGCGCCGCGCTGGTACTCAGCCGCGGACGCGGCGGCTTCAATTCGGCGACCTTGCTGCGCAGGCCGAGCAGCGCTGTCGCGGTAGCGAACTCGGCCACGAAGAGGTGAATCACATGAAGGACGAAACGATGCACAGAGAGATTCTCGCCACGGTGCTGCGGCAGGTGGCCGGTGACGACGCCGCCATCGAGGTGGCCACGCTCGACCAAGCGGGTGACGAAACCCCGTTCGAGGATATGGGTTTCGACTCCATCGCGCTGCTGGAGGTGCTCAACCGGCTCAAGCGCGAGCACGGCATCGCGCTCGATGACGATGTGCTCGAGCAGGCCAAGTCCCCGGCCCAGTTGGTCGCGGCGATCGACGAGGAGCGCCGAAATGCCGCCTGACACAAATAGAAAGGGCAGGGTCGCGCTCATCTCCGGCGGCACCAGCGGCATCGGGCTGGCCACCGCCACCCGGCTCGGCACGGCCGGTTACCGGGTGTTCATCTGCGGGCGCAATGCCGACCGGCTCGCCGCCACCCTCGAGGATCTGCGCACTCTCGACATCACCGCCGACGGCGTCGGTTGCGATGTGCGGGAGGAGACCTCGATCGAGGCGTTCATCGCCGCCGGGGTCGAACGGTTCGGCCCGGTCGACACCCTGGTCAACAATGCCGGAATCCCCGGCGGCGGAGTGACCAGCGAGCTGTCGAGCGAGCTGTGGGACACCGTGATCGGCACCAACCTGCGCAGCGTCTTCCTGATGTCGAAGTACGTGCTGACCACGGGGCGGATGCAGACGCTGCCCGCCGGGCAGATCATCAACATCGCCTCCACCGGCGGCAAGCAGGGCGTGGTGCTGGGTGCGCCGTACACGGCGTCGAAGCACGGCGTGGTCGGGTTCACCAAATCGCTCGGGCTGGAGCTGGCCGGCACGGGAATCACGGTGAACGCAGTCTGCCCAGGATACGTCGAAACGCCTATGGCACAGCATGTCCGGAGCAACTACTCGAAGATCTGGGATATCGAGGAGTCGGCGGTGCTGACCAAATTCGAGGCCAAGATCCCGCTGGGCCGCTACACCACCCCCGACGAGGTGGCCGGGCTCGTCGAATACCTCACCACCCCCGCCGCGGCCGCGATCACCGCGCAGGCGATCAACGTCTGCGGCGGCCTGGGCAACTACTGACGGCACCTACCCGATCGAGGACAATGCCATGGACACAACACATTCCATCGAAATCGATGCCGACTCCGGCACGGTCTACGACCTGCTGTCCCGGGCCGAGTACTGGCCGGAGCTGTTCACCCCCACACTGCGAGTCGAATATCTACACCGCGCACCGGATTCGGAGATGCTCCGCATCTGGGCCCGGGCGGGCGAGGACGTCAAGTCGTGGACCTCGGTGCGGGAACTGGATCCGGCGGCGGGCCGTATCACCTTCCGGCAGACCGCACCGGCCGCGCCGATCGCGGCCATGGCGGGCGCCTGGACCATCGAGCCCGTCGCCGACGACAGAACGAAACTGCATCTCGCGCATTCGTTTTCCGCCGCGGGAGGCGAGGCGTCGGTGCTGGAGTGGATCGAGCGGGTCACCGACGAGAACAGCCGCACCGAATTGGCGGGGCTGAAGGCGCTGGCCGAACGGCACAGCGAGACCGCCGAGGTGCGGACGTTCTCCGACTCGATCCGCATCGCCGCCGATCCGAAGGCCGTGCACGAATTCATCTGGGACGCCGAGCGATGGACCGAGGTGCTCCCGCACGTCAAGGCGATCGACGTGCGCGAGTACGGACCGGGCGTGCACGCGCTGACCATGACCACCCGATCCAGCGTCGGCGAGCACGACACCATGTCGATCCGGATCACCGACGGGCACAGCCGGATCGAGTACAAGCAGCTGAACCTGCCGCCTCTGCTGGATCTGCATCTGGGTAGCTGGACGATCGACGCCTCCGGCGCCGATACGGTCCTGACCTCGTCGCACACCATCCGGCTGCGGCCCGAGCACGCCGCCGCCGACCTGTCGGGCCCGAACCTGGACAAGGCTCGAGACGCGTTGAGCACCAACAGCATGTCGACGATGCGCATCGCCAAACAGCGATTGGAGAGCGGGCACTCGTGACCGGACTCGCCACGGCCGGACTGCCCGCCGCCCCCACCACAGTGGAACTCGCCACCGGCGTATTCGCCTACCTGCAGGAGCATTCGGGCTGGTGCGTCAACAACTGCGGGGTGATCGCGGGCGCGCACGGCACGACCGTCATCGACACCTGCGCCACCGAGGCCCGCACGCGGGCGCAGCTGGCGGCCGTCGACGCCCTGGATGTCGCGCCGATCACCGAGCTGGTGAACACGCACTTCCACGGCGACCACGTCTTCGGCAACTGCTTCTTCCCGGCACGCACGCGCATCGTGGCGCAGCAGCTGACCCGGGACGAGATCGCCGAGAACGGCACGGCACTGACCGGACTCTGGCCGGAGGTCGACTGGGGTGCGGTCGCGGTGCGGCTGCCGGACATCACCTTCGACAGGCGGCTCACACTGCACGACGGGGACCGCGCCATCGAGCTGATCCATCTCGGCCCCGCGCACACCCGCGGCGACACCGTGGTGTGGCTGCCGCGGGAGCGGGTGCTGTTCAGCGGGGACCTGCTGATGTCCGGGGGCACACCGTTCTTCCTGATGGGCTCGCTGGACGGGATGCGGCGGGCGGTGGCGTCGATGCGCGAGCTGCGGCCGCGGGTGATCGTGCCGGGGCACGGCCCGATCGCCGGGCCCGAGTTACTCTCGGCGACCACCCGGTACCTGGACTGGGTGGGTTCCATCGCGGCGGTCGGGTATCGGGCGGGTCAGCGCCCGCTCGACGTCGCGCGTCACGCCGATCCGGGCGCCGAGTTCGCCGGGTGGTGCGATCCGGAACGCCTGGTCGGCAACGTGCACCGCGCCTATGCCGAACTGCGCGGCGGCGCGCTCGGCGAACCCCTGGACGTGGTGTCCGTTTTCGGCGAGATGGTCACCCTCAACGGCGGCGTCCTGCCGCACTGCGCCGCTTGATACGGAGACGAAAGATGCACAGCGACAGCATAATCGAGCCAGCCGGGACGATACGCCACCCGGCCCCGGGCAGGTCCTGGGCCAGCGGCGAACCGGCCCCGGACACGGCGCCCGGCACCGTCGACCAGTTGCTCACCGAGGCCGCGCGCAACCATGGCCAGTGCGCGGCGGTACAGACCGAAGCGGCCGTGCTCACCTTCGCCGCGCTCGACGACCTGGCCGACGCGGTAGCACGGACGCTCCGGGACAGGGTGGGGTCGCGCCGGGTGATCGGCATCGTCGCCGATCTGGACCCGGCCTTCCCCGCCTTCTACTACGGCGGCATTCGCAGCGACAACGTTGTCGCACCGATCAATCCGCTGCTTCCCGCACCGGCGCTCGCGCATGTGCTGGAGCTGTCGGCGCCCGCCGCGATACTGGTCTCCGACCGGGGATTCGAACAGTTCCTGGCCAAGGCGCTCGGCGACGAGCGGCTCAAACCCGTACTGCACGAACCGATCCGGATCGATTCGGGCTGGCTGGTACGCACCGCTTTCGGGCGCGGGTCCGGGCTGCCCGACGACGCCGCCGCGCTCATGTTCACCAGCGGTTCCACCGGCCCGGCGAAGGCAGTCTGCTACAGCCACGCGAATATTCGAGCCAACGCCGAACAGCTCGCCGCCGCACACGATCTCGCCGACAGCGGCGGACTCGCGCACAGTCGGCCCATCTACTACCCGATGCATATGAACGCGGCGATCCGGGTAGGTACACGGCAGATTCTCGCGGGGTACCGGAACGTGTGGAAATCCGTGGTCGTCGCGGATCAGCTGCGCGCCACGCACCTGTATTCGCTGCCGGTGCGGCTCGAGCAGTTGGCGGCCGACCCGCGCTTCGGCGACACCGCGCTCCGGCACCTCACCATGATCGGCTCCGGCAGCACCTCACTGTCGGCACGGGCGAACGCGCGCATCCGATCGACCCTGGGACTGCCCTGCTGGCAGGGGTACGGGCTGACCGAGACCACCTCGCTGATCAGCACCGAGCGGGCCGGGGCGGAGCGCATCGGATCGGTCGGCGTCGCCGTCGGCGGGATCTCGGTGCGGATCGCGCCGCTGAACAGCGCGGCGCCCGACCCGGTGCCGACCGGAACGCCGGGACAGATCTGGGCCCGCGGGCCCTCGATCATGCTCGGGTACTACGACGGCACCGCGATCCACGGCGGCCCCGGAACCTGGTTCCCGACCGGCGATTACGGCAGCCTCGATGCCGACGGGCTGCTGACTGTCACCGACCGGATCCGGGACCTGGTCCACCGCGACGGTGAGGTGGTCTCGCCCTCGGCGGTGCGGCGCGCGCTGGAATCGCATCCGGGTGTCGAAGAATGCGAGGTGGTGGGGATCCGCGACGGCGGCGCGGTGCGGCTGGCCGGTTTCGTCAATGCCGCGGACGGCGCCACCGGCCTGCTCGACGAGCTACGCGACGCCTATTCCGAAGCAGCACAATTGAACTCGATCGAACTGGTGGAACGGCTGCCACGCCTGCCCAACGGCAAGGTCGACCGATCCGCACTGTCCGACATCGCACGAGCCGACATCGCAGGAGGAGCAGCGCAATGAACCAGACCCGGATCGACACCCCCATCGGCGCCGTCGAGGCCGAACTCGTCCGCCCCGACGGTCCCGGCCCCTGGCCGGGCGTCGTCGTGGTGCACGACGTCATGGGCCTCAACGACGACGTCCGCACTATCACCCGCACCATCGCGGAGGCCGGATACCTGGTCGTCGCGCCCCGGCTGTTCGACGGCAGCGGGCCGCGCTGCCTGGTCGGGATGTTCCGCGACTTCAACCGCGGCCAGGGCACCACATTCGACCGTATCACCGCGGCGCGGGAGTTCCTGAAGGGGCAGCCCGACTGCACCGGCCGCATCGGCGTGGTCGGCTTCTGCATCGGCGGCGGCTTCGCCCTCGCCACCGCGACCGACGGATTCGATGCCTCCGCGCCGTTCTACGGCAATCTGCCCAAGGATATGAACGAGGCGCTGCGCGGCAGCTGCCCCGTGGTCGGCAGCTACGGCCGACGGGACCCGTCGCTCATGGGCGCCGGAGAGAAACTGTCGAAGGCGTTGTCCCACAATGATGTTCCCCACGATGTGAAGACCTATCCCGGCGTCGGGCACGGCTTCGCCAACCACTGGAACGCCGGTCCGATGACGCCGCTGCTGCGGGTCACCGGCTTCGGCTTCCAGCAGCAGGCGGCCGACGATGCGTGGCGGCGGGTGTTCGAGTTCTTCGATACCTACCTGAAAAGCTGAGAGAAGGAGACGCCGTGTACCCAGCCATCGCCGAACTGACCGACCTGCAGCGGTCGGTGCGGAGCAACACCACCGCGGCCACCGCGCGCCAGCACGACCAGGGCAAGTCGACCGCGCGTGAGCGCATCGAAATGCTGCTGGACAAGGGATCTTTCACCGAGGTCGAGTCGCTGCGGCGCGGCCTCGGGTCCGGATTCGGGATGGCCGGGCGCCGACCGCACACCGACGGCGTGGTGACCGGATGGGGCACGGTCTTCGGCCGCACCGTATTCGTCTACGCCCAGGATTTCCGCATTCTCGGTGGGGCGCTCGGCGAGGCGCACGCCGAAAAGATCCACAAGGTCATGGATCTGGCGGCATCCACCGGCGCGCCGCTGGTCGCGCTCAACGACAGCGCGGGCGCCCGAATTCAGGAGGGCGTGACGGCGCTGGCCGGATTCGGCGGGATCTTCCGCCGGAATGCCCGGTCCTCCGGGGTGATTCCGCAGATCAGCGTGATGCTCGGGCCGTGCGCGGGCGGTGCGGCCTACAGCCCCGCGCTGACCGACTTCGTGTTCATGGTGCGCGGCATCGCCCAGATGTTCCTCACCGGGCCCGATGTGGTCGCGACGGTCACCGGTGAACGGGTCACGATGGAGCAGTTAGGTGGGGCCGACGTGCACGCACAGCGTTCAGGGGTGGCGCATTTCGCCTACGACGACGAGGAGACCTGTCTGCACGATGTGCGGCTGCTGCTGTCCATGCTGCCCGCTAACAATCACGAACAACCGCCCGTCGCACCGTGTTCGGATCCCGCCGACCGGCGCAGCGATGCGCTGTACGACCTGGTTCCGGCCGACGGCAACCGGCCCTACGATATGCGCGCGGTGATCGAGGAGATCGTCGACGACGGCGTCTTCTTCGAGGTGCAGGAGCAGTGGGCGGCCAATGTGGTCTGCGTACTCGCGCGGCTCGACGGGCATGTGGTGGGAATCGTTGCCAGCCAGCCGAGTTCGCTGGCCGGTGCGCTCGATATCGCGGCGGCGGAGAAGGCGGCGCGTTTCGTCCAGACGTGCGACTGCTTCAATATCGCGATCGTGACACTGGTCGACGTGCCCGGATTCCTGCCGGGTGTCGGACAGGAGCACGGCGGCATCATCCGGCACGGCGCCAAATTGCTGTCCGCGTACTGCAATGCGACGGTGCCGCGGGTATCGGTGGTGCTGCGCAAGGCATTCGGCGGGGCCTACATCGTGATGGACTCCCGGTCGATCGGCGCGGATCTGGCGCTCGCCTGGCCCACCAACGAGATCGCCGTCATGGGCGCGGAGGGCGCGGTCGAGGTCGTGTGCCGCCGCGAACTCGCGGGCTCCGACGATCCGGATGCGCTGCGGGAGGAGCGGATTCGTGAGTACCGGTCGGAACTGATTCATCCCTACTACGCGGCCGAGCGCGGCCTGGTGGACGAGGTGATCGATCCGGCCCAGACCCGGCCGGTGCTGGTCCGCGGACTGGCGATGCTGCGCTCGAAACATGCCGATCTGCCGTGGCGCAAACACGGCAATCCCCCGCTGTGATCGTCGGAGAACGGAGAAACTGTATGAACGACAACGAAATCGGGATCCGCGTCGAGAAGGGCGATCCCGACGATGTGGAGATCGCCGCGCTCGTCACGGCACTGCTGGTGGCGACCGCGGAGCCGGTGGAGCCGAATATGCCTCCTGCGCCCGCGGTGTGGTTGCGGCCCCGGCGACGCGCCGTCTTCGTCACTGCGAACAGCTGGTGCCGAGCGGCCTGACCGCCGCCGATCAGGGAGGGGACGACCGTGCGAAAAGTATTGATTGCTAATCGGGGCGAGATTGCGGTGCGTGTGATCCGGGCCGCTAGGGATGCCGGTATCGCGAGTGTTGCGGTGTATGCGGAGCCGGATGCGGATGCGCCGTTCGTGGGGATTGCTGATGAGGCGTTCGCGCTTGGTGGTCGGACGTCGGGGGAGTCGTATCTGGTGTTCGACAAGATTTTGGATGCGGCGCGTAAGTCGGGTGCGGATGCGGTTCATCCGGGGTATGGGTTTCTGTCGGAGAATGCGGATTTCGCGCAGGCTGTGTTGGATGCGGGGTTGGTGTGGATCGGGCCGTCGCCGGAGTCGATTCGGGATTTGGGGGATAAGGTGACCGCGCGGCGTATCGCGGAGCGGGCTCGGGCGCCGATGGCGGCGGGGACCAAGGATCCGGTGCGGGATGCGACCGAGGTCGTGGACTTCGCGAAGAAGTACGGCGTGCCGGTGGCGATCAAGGCGGCGTTCGGTGGTGGTGGGCGCGGGATGAAGGTCGCGCACACTATCGAGGAGATTCCGGAGTTGTTCGAGTCCGCGACCCGGGAGGCCACTGCCGCGTTCGGGCGTGGTGAGTGCTTCGTGGAGCAGTATCTGGACAAGGCGCGGCATGTCGAGGCGCAGGTGCTGGCCGATCAGCACGGCAATGTGATTGTGGCGGGGACTCGTGACT